>JBILPO010000349.1:0-3056 GCA_044373805.1 Pelobium sp. | reverse complement strand
AAAATTTGTAATTTTTTCATGTGTGTCTTTGCAAACTCTAATTGTTTAGAGAACAAAAATTGTGCTTCTTCTGGAACATTTTTTGTTTTTTAAACCTATTGAAAGTTTTTCGTAAGCACTGAACATCCAATCATTAATTACTTCATCATTTTTTAAATTTTTGATTTAGTTACCAATGATTTCTATTTTTTTACCTACTCTATAAGCTTTTCGGTTTCCGCTAGGTTGATGTTGTTTTCTGGCCAAATGATTCAACTCAAAACAATATTATTTATTTGAAATTATATATGCAAATGTTTCGTAAAATTAATTAACTGAAATATTTCTAATATTTCAACAAAAGCTCCTGCACACATGGAACAAATGTCTAAGAACTCAATAAATGGAAGTTATTTATTTTGCCCAAATGGCACCCACATGAGTTTATACGATGAATAGGAAACGGATTTTAAAGGCCTAATCAGAATTTGCGAAAGGTATAGATGGGGGGCTAGAAAAATTATCTTTTTAAGATATTTTAGCCATCTATATCTCAATTAGGAGAAATAAGAATGTGATAGTAAAAGCGAGGGTTAATATTAAAAAAAAAGATTAACCCTCGCTAAATAATTTATCCCATCAAATGAGCTTTAAAATCTTCAAAGCTGTTTTTCATATTTTTCTTTTGATTCGCTTTTTGGTATAATTCTTCTACCTGAGCAGGAATATCATATTGAATATTTAGCTCTTCAAAAACATCTGGAAACTTACAAGGATGTGCGGTTGCTAAAACCACATAAGCTGTTTTTTTCTGCCCAGGATGTTGTTCTTGATCTACTTTTACTGCTAAATAACCAGTTGCTGTATGCGGACAAACTACATAGTTCTCAGTTTCATAAACTTCTACAATGGCTTTTTTAATTTGCTCATCGTTAAAAGCACAAGAACTTAACCTTTCTTTTAAAGCCGATAAATCGTTATTAAACAAATCTAAAATCCTCACAAAATTACTTGGGTCGCCAACATCCATTGCGTTAGCTAAAGTTTGCACAGAAGGTTTGGCTTTGTATTCTCCGGTATTTAAAAACTCTGGAACAATATCATTGCTATTGGTAGCGGCAATAAAATGTTTAACGGGTAAACCTAATTTCCAAGCCATCATACCAGCTGCAATATTTCCAAAATTTCCGCTTGGCGTTACAAATATGATGTCTTCATATTGATCTTTTAGCCTTGCATAAGTATTGGCATAATAAAACATCTGCGGAATCAATCGGCTAATATTGATAGAATTTGCAGAAGTTAAATTTAATTTTACATTCAGTTCCTCATCATGAAAAGCTTGTTTTACTAAAGCTTGGCAATCATCAAAAGTACCGTCAATGGCTATGGCTTCAATGTTATTTCCGTTGGTGGTTAACTGCAATTCCTGTATCGGACTTACTTTTCCTTCGGGATATAAAATAGTGACTTTAATTCCCGGAACATTTAAAAAACCTAAGGCTACTGCTCCGCCAGTATCGCCAGAAGTGGCCACTAAAATTTGAATTTCTTTTTGTTCTTTTTTTAGAAAATGAGCCATAATCCGGCTCATAAATCTTCCGCCAAAATCTTTAAATGCTAAAGATGGTCCGTGGAAAAGTTCCAATACAAAAGTATCGTGAGCTAATGGATGCAACGGCGCTTCAAAATTAGCGGCATCATCAATAATGGCTTTTAAATCCTCGGCAGAAATATCATCTTTTAATAAAGCAAAGGCCATATCAAAAGCAATTTCAGGCAAAGTTTTTTTATCCCAATTAGCTATTAAAGCGGCATCAACTTTTGGGAAAATTGTAGGCATATATAAGCCTTTATCAGCCGGAAGGCTGTTAAAAACCGCAGTTTCAAAATCTACAGAAAGCTGGTGGTTTTTAGTGCTGTATAATTTCATTTTTATTTAGTATCGAGTAGTTAGTATTAAGTATCAAGACACTTATAGATCTTGATACTTGATACTTATGTCTTCCTTCTATAAAACAATTGGTCCGTTTTTATTAATTTCTGATAAATATATATTGCTTTCAATTCCTTTAGAAGACAACATCTGTTTTAAGTTCACTAAAACTTTTTGAGCATCATCTGCTGATCTGTAAAGAGAAAAAACAGTTGGCCCTGAGCCTGAAATACCAAAACCTAGCGCTCCGTTTTCCATCGCTGTTTCTTTCATTTTATCAAACTCTGGAATCAGCATAGATCTAACAGGTTCTACAATTACATCTTTCATGCATCTGCCTAGTAAATCATAATCTTGAGTGTAAAGCGAACTGATTAAACCCGCAATATTTCCCCATTGGGTAACGGCATCTTTCAATAAAACTTTAGACCTGATAATTTGACGGGCATCACGAGTGGGGACATCCACATGAGGATATAACAAAGCGCAATAAAGATTTGGAACTGGCAATGCAATCACTTCTAAAGGTTCGTAACTTTTAATGAGTGTGAAGCCACCAAATAAAGCTGGCGCAACGTTATCAGCATGTCCATGTCCGCAAGCTAAAGCTTCGCCTTCCATGGCAAAAGGCAATAATTGTTCTTTAGTTAAAGGGCGGTCTAGCAATTCATTAAGGGCAAACAAACCAGCTACTGCACTTGCCGCACTAGAACCTAAGCCGCTACCCATTGGCATTTTTTTCTTTAAGTGGATATTCACCCCTAAATCTTCTCTGCCAATTTGCTTTAACAGGCTAATTAGGCTCGCACTAACCGTATTTTTTTGAGGATCTAAAGGCAGTTTACCTTCATCACCTTCTATGGATATAATTTGAACCCCTGGCTTTTCGGTAAGCTCCATGATCAACTCATCGCCTGGTTCATTTACTGCAAAACCCAAAATATCAAAACCACAAACCACATTGGCTACAGTAGCGGGGGCAAAAACTTTTATAGATTTTTTCATTAGCCTCATCCTAAATCCTTCTCCAAAAGGGAGAAGTAATGCTTATATTTTTTTAACCTTTTGCGTAAGTCTTAAACCTTACACCCTAAACCTTTAACCTTATTTAACCCCTTATTTCGCTCCCACTTTAACTAAA
>JBILPO010000350.1:0-3056 GCA_044373805.1 Pelobium sp. | reverse complement strand
TACGAAATGTATGATGCCCATAATGATTATCAGTTGCAACCCAATTGGTGGTTAAAAAATAAAGAAGGCGAAACAGATTTAAAAAAAGGTACAACCCTTAAACGTTATGACCTTTCAAATCCGGCGGTAAGAAACTGGTGGACTGATGTAGCTAAAAAAGCGGTAATTGAGGGAATAGCGATGGTGTTTTTATGGATGCCTTTCCGCAGGTTACCGCAAAAGCAAACATAGAAATTTGGGGCAAAGAAAAATACGATGCCATACAACTAGGTTTAAAAGCTATCATCAAAGAAACCAGAGAGAAAATTGGTAACGATAAGATTATAGTTTATAACGGCATAAGATCAAGGTTAGATGGGAACATTGGTAATGATTTTCCTGAGTTTACCGATGCCGTAATGATAGAGCATTTTGACTTTGAAAAAAGCAGAGATAAAGAAAGTATGCTAACAGATATTTTAGAAATGAGCAAGGCTGCAAAATCTGGTAAAATAGTAGTTTTTAAAGCTTGGCCAGGCTTTTCTTGGTTAGATAAAGAAGAAATGGAGAAGCCTTTGTTGGATAAAAAAGAAACTGCCCAAAAAAATATAGACTTTCCTTTAGCTGCTTTTTTAATGGGCGCACAAGAAAACTGCTATTTCAATTATAATTGGGGATACCGGTCAGAAATGGGAAGTTTTGAATGGTACCCAGAGCTTGATATGCCTTTAGGAAAACCTTTAGGAGATGTGAAAATTAATGGATACCAGTTATCACGACAGTTTGAAAAGGTAAACGTTTATATAAACTTAGAAACAAGGCAGGCAAAGTTTATAAAAAAATAAAGGATGCCTTTTAATTTAAAAAGCTAATAATTATCTACCTAGTAAAGCATACATGACTTTTAATACTTTAATAAATAATAAATATTTAATTAAAAATTTAAAAAAACGGTATGAAAAAAATTTTACTAACAGCAATTATAATTGCAACAACAACATGCGGTATTAATGCACAAACACAACGATTTGGTGGTGGAGGCACTGGTCAAACAGCAATACCAGGAGCTACAATGAATACTACGGTGCAACTTCCTATTTCTGGTACAGCAACATTTGCAGGGTTTAATAATTTTACGGGTAGTTTTACGCTACAAACCTCGGGCAGCAATAGCACCTCTGCTACTCCTTTTTTAGGGATATTCAATACAACAAGCCTCTTAGTTATCAGAGGCGCAATTTCAGGCTCGCCTAGTTTGGATTTAAACTGGCTAGGTTCTGATTTAAGCGAGACAATATCATTTAAATTTTCAAACATAACGATAACCCCAAATACCCCTGGTTACGTAGCTGATTTAAAATTAACAACAGTATCCGTTTCGCATTTAGGCGCCATAGGAGAAACATTTGAACTATTAAAAAATGGCAATTTAGTACAAACCTTTACTACTGCAGATACTGATGATGGTATAAAAGCGTTACTGTTAACTACCCCTATTTCAATCGTAAATACTGATCAAATCACTTTTAAGCCTATTACAGTCAGTACAGGTGCCATTACATATATAAGAGTAGCCGGTTTCACTTTAAAAGATATGAATGATGTTGTTTTGCCAATAACATTAAGCTCGTTTACAGCCAATTCAACCGCTCAAAATGTTAATTTAAATTGGATAACCTCCTCAGAAAAAAACAACAGTCATTTTAACATATTAAGAGCAGGGAAGGATAAAAAATTCACTAAACTAGGACAAGTAACAGGCTCTAATCATTCAGACCAAAAACAGTTTTATAATTTTAAAGACAATAGCCCTTTAAGTGGCGATAATTATTACCAATTAGAACAAGTAGATTTTGATGGAAAATCAGAAACTTTTGGCCCAGTAGTAGCAAATTTTTCTTTAAATGGGGAAGCCAAGCTAGCTGTTTCAAAAATTGCTGAGGATAAAATTAATGTACAATTAGCATCAGCACAAGCTTCAAATGCTATGCTTTCCATTTTTGATTTATCTGGTAAACAAGTTTTTAAAAGCAATATCAATTTAACAGAGGGTAATAATAATTTGCAACTCAACCTATTGGCTGCTTTAAATAGTGGTATCTATTTAGTTACCGTAGAGGCTAAAAATAAGGCTTATAAAACAAAGTTAGTTTATTAAAATATTGCAAAAGAGCTGGTCTTAAAAATTGTATTTGTCGCATGGAGCACCTGCGGTAGGCGGGGTGTCTAAATGTAATCTGAGATAACTAAAAAAGGGCTTCGGTTTCGCTTATTAGGAAAAACTCAGCGTTAAAGACAATGCTATTTGAGACAGCTTCTTTGCAATAAAAAGCTTTGTAATAAAGAGAGATTAACTTTTTTATTACAACAATAAATTTTATTTCAAAAAAACAAAGATGAAAGCTAAAACTTTATGGTGTTGCCTTTTTATATTACTAAGCATTGTTGGGTGTAAAAAAACTACGAATAACGTAATTAAGGTAAATCCAAATTTACCAGAGCCGCCAGAAGTTAATGCAAACCCAAATTATCCTCAATTTAGTTGGAACAAAGTTCCTTTGTACATACATATTAGAAAAAACACAGCTTTTACAGCCTCAGAATTATCTTATTTAGCACAATTTCCCTTAATAACATTAGAAAAATCTACAGGTTATACCACCTTTGGGTCTACCGAAGATGGCATATTAAATGCTGCCAGCGCAATTAAAGCAATAAATAGCAATGCTAAAATATTATACTACAAAAACTGCGTAATTAATTGGGAAAATTACAAAGAAGATGAAGCTTTTATGAAGGCAAACCCAAGTGCTGCCCTAACAAATACTCAAGGAAGAGTAGTGACTATGAGTAATGGCACTACCCCTTTCTTTGATATCACACAAGAAAATGTTAGAAATTATTGGTTAGCTCATGTAAAAAAAATAACCGATAGCCCAAACATAGATGGATTGTTTGTTGATGCCAATATTAAGGTTTTAGTTCCTAGTTTTTTTAATGCTTTAGTAGGTGTAACTAAACAGCAGGCCATACGTAATTCATATTTTCAAATGATGGCGGATATGAAAACGCAATTG
>JBILPO010000348.1:0-3060 GCA_044373805.1 Pelobium sp. | reverse complement strand
ATCGGTAAAAGAATTTTCCGTTAGCCAGTATCCACGTACTAAAAATAAGGTAGATTCTGAAAGGCTTGGTTATTCTAATGGTCAATTTATGGGTTATTCAATTAGAACAGGTCAATATCGTTACACGATTTGGTTAAAAGACAGTTTTAGGAGTAGCAAACCTTACCGTAAGGATTTAGTAGTTGCAAGGGAGTTATATGATTATAAAAAAGATCCCAATGAAACAGTAAATGTGGTGGATGAAAAAGGATACGCTTCTGTTACTAAAGATATGGATGGGAAAATGTTGCAATTTTTAGCAAGTCAAGTAAAATCAAATTAGCATTCAACTTTTCAAAGGCAGTAATCATAATATTAAACTCAAATCTAAAATAAATGAATATGATTAATAAAAACTTATCTCAATTTATCAGACAAAATATGATGATTGTTTTAGTGGCTTTTTTAGGAATTATTAGTCAGTCCTTAAATGCTCAATCTTCAAAATCAAACCTTAAAAAGCCCAATATAATTTTCATTTTAGCTGACGATTTAGGTTATGCCGAATTAAGCTGCTATGGATCTGATAATTACAAAACTCCAAATATTGATAAATTAGCTAATCAAGGCTTACGCTTTACAAATGCTTATGCTGCGCCACTTTGTGGCCCTTCTAGAGCGGTTATTCTGACGGGGCGCTATCCATTTAGAACAGGTGCAACCAACCAAGATGCTTGTGCACTTTTAAAGCCAGCTGTAGAAACAACCATGCCCACCTATTTAAAGCCCGCAGGATATGTAACTACAATGGTAGGTAAATTTGGGCAAATGGATTTTGAGCCTTCTGATTGGGGTTTTGACGATTATCTAAGATTTCAGGGTAGTGGTATTTATTGGAATACGCAAGCAAAAGGTAAAACATACATCGTTAACAGGGAACAAAAAATATTGAAGGATAATGAATATATGCCCGATGTAATGCACAATCATTTGGTTGATTTTATGACGAAGAATAAAGATAATCCGTTTTTCGCTTTTTATTCATTATCCCATGTTCATACCGAAATATTACCAACTCCAGATAGTAAACCAGATAGCAAAAATATTTACGAAGACAATATTTCTTACATGGATAAATTGGTGGGTAAATTAAGAGTAGAATTAGAGAAGCTTAAAATTAGCGACAACACTATTTTGGTTTTCTTTAGCGATAATGGAACTGCTGGCGGTAAGGCAGCAAATGCAACTATTGGAGGGAAAAGATTAATTGGACAAAAAGGGTCGATGTTAGAAGGAGGTAGTTTAGAACCGCTGATTGTTTACTGGCCGGGGGTAACTCCAGTGGGTAAAGTTTCAAATGATTTAATTAGTTCTACAGATTTTTTAAATACTTTTTCGGATATCATTGGGGCTCCAATTCCTAAAGATAAAATATTAGACGGCCAAAGTTTTAATGATCAGTTACACGGAAAAAAAGGGAAGCCTCGTTCTTCCATTTTTATACAGCTGGCCAATAATTATTATGTGAGAAGCGCAAGTTGGAAACTCAATCAATCTGGAGAATTATTTGATATGAGCAAAGCGCCATTTGAAGAAATTTTGGTTGCTGCAGACACAAAAAATACCGCTGCAATTTCAGCTCGTAAAGCACTACAAAAAGAACTTGATAGATTAAATCCTAAAGGTGGATATAAAGATTCTGGCGATGGAACTGGTAGGCATGCAAATAGGAAAAATAAGGATGAATGATTTATAATAAATTAAAATATTTCCTTTACAAGCAAGACTGTTCCCTTGTTTAACATTATTATAGAATTTAAACCCTTTAACAGTTAAAGATCATAATTAGTATTCTCTAAGAATTTTTTAGTCTTTAAATTATAAAATTTCAAATGAAAAATAAGACCTTCTTACTAGTTTTTATTGCTTTAACAATCTCAAATTTATTACTTGCGCAAAAGAAGCAAATTTTGGTAAGCAACCAAGTCCAACTTAATACTGCAATTAGTGAGGCTATTCCCGGTGATGTAATTGTAATGAAGGACGGTAACTGGCACAATACTATTATAAATTTCAACTCAAAAGCAAGTGCTTTGGCACCAATAAAGTTAAGTGCTCAAACTCCAGGTAATGTTATTTTAGATGGAACATCAACGCTTACTTTTTCAAGCCCAAATTTAATTGTAGATGGTTTGTTTTTTAAAGAAGGCGCATTAAATGTAAATCAAGTCTCAGTAATTAATTTCAATTCAGATAATTGTAGGTTAACCAATGTGGTTATTATAGATTATAATCCAGATTCTTTTGAAACAAAGTACTTTTGGGTTTATTTTAAAGGGAGTAACAACCGTATGGATCATTGTTTTTTAAAGGGTAAAAACAACATGAATCCTGTACTGCAAAATGGGGAAGAAAACGCCCGTTACAATCAAGTAGACCATTGTTATATCAAAGATATTCCTTATGTTAAAAATGCCAATGGTAGAGAGATTTTTAGAATTTTTGGTTACGGCCATGCAGATCAAAAGGGTGACGATGGAGCTTATTTTACAATAGAATACAATCTTTTTGAACAGGCGCATGGGGAGGGAACAGAGATTATTTCTTTAAAGTCAAATTTCAATATCGTTCGTTATAATACTGTTATTGCCTCAAGAGGGGGATTGGTAGGACGCAGAGGTAAGAATAACACTTTTGAAGGGAATTATATTTTTGGGCAAGGACAAGACGGATCAACCGGCATTCGTGTGGCTGGAGCTAACCACAGAGTAATTAATAATTACATTGATGGTGTTTATGAAGATGGTTTGCGATTAATTGCTGGAGAATATTTCGAGAAAAGTTTAACGGCTGATTTTGCTAAAAAAAAGAAAGATTTACCCAAGTATCTTCAAGTTCAGAATGGATATTTTGCTCACAATACTATTCTAAATTGTGGCCAAAATGGAATTAGTGTTGGTTTTTCATATAAAAATCAATGGCCTAATTTACAAATGGTCTTACTTCCAGAAAACAATCAATTTATAAACAATATCGTTTACAATAATAAAGGAAATGCCCTCAATATAGCCTTAATAGATA
>JBILPO010000347.1:0-3064 GCA_044373805.1 Pelobium sp. | reverse complement strand
TCTTGGTGTTACTTCACAACTTACAAATTGTCTAATAATTTTTAAAACGTCTTCAATATTATAAGCATCAGTTACCCTAACATCTACCGTAAACAAACATTGATCTGGAACTACATTATGTAAAGTACCAGCGTTGATGATGGTCACCGTCATTTTTATAGGGCCTAATGTTTCAGAAACCTTTGTAAACTGATAGTTTTGGAACCACTCTATGTCTTTTAGCGCTTTATAAATGGCATTGTCACCTTCATTACGGGCAGCATGACCAGATTTACCTTTTGAAACACAATCTAAAACCAACAGGCCCTTTTCTGCAATAGCCAAATCCATTAAAGTGGGTTCGCCAATAATGGCAAATTCTATTTCGCCTAATTGTGGAATGATAGACTCTATACCTCCTTTACCAGAGATTTCTTCTTCCGCTGTAGCGGCAATAATAAAATTGTATTTGAGGTTTTCCTGATTGTAAAAGTGAATGAAAACGGTGATTAATGAAACTAAACAACCGCCAGCATCATTACTCCCTAAGCCAAATAATTTACCGTCTTCTTCATCCGGAGAAAAAGGATCTCGGCTATAGCTCTTATTTGGTTTTACAGTATCGTGATGAGAATTAAGTAAAATAGTAGGTTTCTTACTATCGAAATGCTTGTTATAAGCCCAAATGTTAAACCCTTTTGTATGAATTGAAACCTCATTTTGCTTAAAAAAATTGCATAAAACGTTAAACGTTTGCCCTTCTTCCTTACTTAAAGAAGGCGTTGCAATTAATGTTTTTAAAAGCTCAACAGCGTTTTCAAATAGTGTTTTATTGTCTGGCATCTTAAATCTTGATACTTAAATCTTACTACTCTTTAGTGTACAACTCTCCAGCAATTTTAGCTGATGTTTTAATCCCTTTAATCATAGCAGAACTGAAACCATTGTGCTCCATTTCATTTAATCCGGCTATTGTACAGCCTTTCGGCGATGTCACTTTATCAATCTCATGTTCTGGATGCGATGCCAATTGCAATAATAGATCTGCTGCTCCCTTAGCGGTTTGAGCCGCCATCATTAAAGCATCATGCGCATGAAAGCCAACTTCTACACCACCTTGCGAAGCTGCTCTAATCGACCTTAAAAAGAAAGCAATTCCACAAGCACATAAAGCTGTAGCAGATGTCATCAAATCTTCATTGATTTGGATGGTCATGCCAACGGTATCAAAAATATCTTTCACTAATTTTAGGCTTTCCGCCGATGCATTATCAGTAGCAAAACAAGTCATGGATTGCTGAATAGCAATGGAAGTATTTGGCATTACCCTCACTACTTGTAAGCTATCATATAATTTTGCTTTGATATTATTACAAGTTACGCCAGAAACTACAGAGGTAAATAATTGTTTTTCTGGGTTGATAGAAGATTTAATTTCATCTAAAACCTTATTTACTTGTTGCGGCAAAACGGCTAATACTATGATATCGGCATTTTTAACAGCCTCGGCATTGTTATCAGAAGTTTGGAAACCTTGTGCGGCATATTCTGATAGACTTGCTAAACTTCTTCTAGTTAAAGTGATAGCGTTTGCATTATAAAGGCCACTTTTTACTAATCCTTTTGCAAGTGATAAACCAATGTTTCCACTTCCTATAATGGTGATTTTGTGCGAGTTCATTTTATTTTTTTTTAGTTGATTAGTCGTTTTATGTTAAATTAACGAGACTAAAACTTTAATTAATTTGGGCGTTTTAACACGCTTTCCGCTGTATCTTCATCCCCGAAAAGGGGATAAAGGATGCCGCTTCAATCGTTAACGCATGCAATACTGTAATTTTATTCCCATAACCTATTCCAACGAATATTTATATTCTTGTGTTCTTAGTGCTAATCTCTATTCTCTTTGCGGTAAAAAAAATATTATTTAATTAATCTCGTACCAAACACTCCGCCATTTCCTAACTCACCTAAATCATCGGATTTGCCAATAAAAACTTCTTTAACTCCTTTATTAATGGCCTCAAAAGCATGATGCAATTTAGGCAACATTCCATCGGTAATTACACCGGTAATTTTTAATTCTTCGTAAGTGATAGGATTAATTTCTCTTATGACAGAATTTTCATCATCTACATTTATTAAAACGCCTTTTTTCTCAAAACAGTAAACCAATGAGGTTTCATAATAAGCAGACATTGCCACTGCAATTGCTGAGGCTATGGTATCAGCATTGGTGTTTAATAGCTGACTTTCGCCATCATGTGTGATGGCCGAAAAAACTGGGATAAAACTGTTGTCAATTAAGGTTGATAGGTTTTTGGTGTGTATAGATGTTTCGTCTAAATCACCTACAAAACCAAAATCTACGTCTTTAGTAACTCCATCTTTGGAAGGCAATTGTTTTATGGGTCTTTTTTTTGCTTTGATGATATTGCCGTCTGCACCGCTTAAACCAATTGCATTACAGCTATTCATTTGTAATTGTGCAACCAGATTTTTGTTAATAAGGCCAGCATAAACCATGGTTACTATGCGCAAAGTTTCTATATCTGTGATTCTTCTGCCGTCAATCAATTGGGCTTCAATACCCATTTCATCACCTAATTTGGTCGCCATTTTACCGCCACCATGAACCAGTATTTTATATCCTTTTAAATCGGCGAAAGCCTTTAAAAAATGATGTAATTTTTCAGAATCATCAATTACATTTCCGCCTATTTTTATGACTGTTAGCCGTTCCATTTATTGACTTTCTAGTATAGTTTTCAATACCGCTTGTGCTGCCCAAACCCTATTGTTTGCTTGGTTTAAAACTAAAGAATTTGGTCCGTCTAAAATTTCATGAGATAATTCTAAACCTCTTCTTACTGGTAAACAATGCATTACACCAGCGTTGTTGGTGAGTTTTAGTTTTTCGTTGGTCATCATCCAACCTTCGCCATCGGTTAAAATTTTACCGTAATCATTATAAGACGACCAGTTTTTAACGTACACAAAATCGGCACCAGCCAAAGCTTCATCCTGATTGTTTGTTACTGTTGCATTTCCTACAAACTCTGGTGCTAAATCATAACCTTCAGGA
>JBILPO010000346.1:0-3071 GCA_044373805.1 Pelobium sp. | reverse complement strand
TCTTTAAACAAAAAAAGGAGATTTTTTAGGTCTCCTTTTTTTTAATCTTCTACTACTTCGCTATTGAGCGAGGGTTGCTCTTTAATTTCTTCTTTAAAATATCGTTTCTGGTAAATTAATATCATAATCACACCAATGGAAATAGAAGCATCGGCGATGTTAAAAACCGGACGAAAGAAAATGAATTCTTCGCCACCCCAAACCGGTAACCATGTTGGGAAATTACCTTGCAGCAATGGGAAATAAAACATATCTACCACCCGGCCATGGAAAAGTTTTTCGTAATTATAAATCACCCCATAAAAAACAGAATCAATAATGTTTCCTAAAGCACCGGCAAATATTAAAGCCACATTTATAACCAAGCCACGATGATATTTATGCTTAATTAAATGGTGTAAACCGTAACCTATACCGCAAACAGCTAGAATTCTAAATAGGGAAAGGGCTAGTTTTCCGGCTTCGCCGCCAAACTCCATTCCAAATGCCATTCCGTTGTTTTCTGTAAAATGTATAATGGCCAAGTCTTTAATCAGGTGAAATTCTTGCCCAATAAACATATTGGTTTTCACCCAAACTTTTAAAGCCTGATCGGCCAATAAAATAAATAGAATCGCAATAATTGGTTTGTTATAACCCTTCATTAATATTGTTTTAATTTAGCTTCCATGCTTAAAGTAGCGTGAGGAACGGCCATTAATCTTTCTTTCTGAATCAATTTACCGGTTTCGCGGCAAATTCCGTAAGTTTTATTCTCTATACGCACTAAAGCGGCTTCTAAATTTTCGATAAATTTTTTCTGACGAGCAGCTAATTGGTTCAATTGCTCTTTTTCTAAAGTTGCAGAGCCATCTTCTAAAGTTTTATAAGTACCCGCGGTGTCATCTGTACCGTTTTTATTTGGAGAACTTAAGGAGTTAGCTAATGAGGCTAATTCTTCTTTAGCGCTATTTAATTTATCAGTAATCAGCGTTTTAAATTCTTTTAATTCAGAATCAGAATAACGTGTTTTTTCAGTTTTATTTTCCATGTTTTAATCCTTCTTTATAGAGATCATTAATTTTGTTTCTTCTATTTCTATGGTATCTGTTTGTGTTAGGTTATCTCTCATTTCTAAGCGAGTAGCTAAAGTTTCGGCGCAAATATAAGATAAATTATTCTCCACTGCTTTAGCAATCACCGGATTGTATTCTAGGGTAACAATTATCTTATCTATAACCTCAAATCCCAAATCTTTTCTTAAATTCTGAATTCTGTTGATCACTTCTCTAGCTACACCTTCTTCTTTTAATGCTACAGAGATGGTTACATCTAAAGCTACCGTTAATTTGCCCAAATTAGTAACTTGCCAGCCTGGTACATCTTCTGCAATAATTTCTACATCTTCTGGCAAAATGGTATAGCTGGTATTGGAAGCAGTAATCTCAGCCGAACCATTTTCTTCAAATGCTAGTATTTGGCTATCGGTGAACTTGCTAATCAAATCTGCAGCCACTTTCATATCCTTACCTAATTTTTTTCCTAATGATTTAAAGTTAGGTTTAATTTTCTTTTTGATAATCCCCGCTGTATCAGTAATATACTCTATTTCTTTAATGTTGGTTTCTGATAATATTAATTCTTTTACGTTTTCTACTTTGTGTTTAAACGATTTATCTAAAACCGGCAGCAGTATTTTGCTTAATGGCTGACGAACATTAATGCCCACTTTTTTACGTAAAGAAAGTACCATTGAAGAAATATCTTGAGCAATTTGCATTCTTTCTTCTAATGCTTTGTTTACCAATTTTGGATGGTATTCTGGAAAATCGGCTAAGTGAACTGAGCTGATGTTTTCTTTTTTGGTTACCGCATTTAAATCATGGAACAACCTGTCTGAAAAGAATGGCGCTATAGGCGACATCAATTTACTAATGGTAATTAAACAAGTATATAAAGTTTGGTAGGCCGATATTTTGTCTTCGGTATATTCGCCTTTCCAAAAACGGCGGCGACTTAAGCGTACATACCAATTACTTAAATGCTCATCTACAAAATTTTGGATAGATCTTGCTGCTTTTGTAGGTTCAAAATCGTTATAAAACTCATCTACTTCTTTAGATAAAGTATTTAATAAAGAGATAATCCACTGGTCAATTTCTGGTCGGTTGGCTAGTTCAATTTCTTCCTCGGCATAGGTAAATTTATCTATGTTGGCATAAAGCGAGAAGAAAGCGTAGGTATTGTACAAAGTACCAAAGAATTTTCTGCGGACTTCATCCAAACCTTCTAAATTGAATTTTAAATTATCCCACGGTGATGCATTAGAAATCATGTACCAACGGGTAGCATCAGCACCATAAGTTTCTATAGTAGAAAACGGATCAACTGCATTGCCTAAACGTTTAGACATTTTATTGCCGTTTTTATCTAATACCAACCCGTTAGAAATTACATTTTTAAAGGCAATTCCTGGGTTGTTGTTTTTTTGATTGACTGCTTTTATATCCTCACTGGCCTCGCTTAACATGGTTGCAATAGCGTGTAAAGTAAAGAACCAACCACGAGTTTGATCCACCCCTTCGGCAATAAAATCTGCGGGGTAAGCACTTTCAAATGCTTCTTTGTTTTCAAAAGGATAATGCCATTGTGCATAAGGCATGGCGCCAGAATCAAACCAAACGTCTATTAAATCTAATTCGCGGAACATCTTTTTTCCATCGGCAGAAGCCAAAACAACGTCATCTACAAAAGGGCGGTGCATATCTGCTAAACGGAAGCCTTGTGGCATAAAACCTAAAATAGCGGCTTTGTCAATTTCTTTGTTTAGCTCTTCAATAGAGCCAATACATTTTTCTTCTGTACCGTCTTCGGTTCTCCAAATAGGTAAAGGTGTGCCCCAATATCTTGAGCGAGAAAGATTCCAGTCTACTAAATTCTCTAACCAATTGCCAAAACGCCCTGTTCCGGTGCTTTCTGGTTTCCAGTTAATGGTTTTATTAAGGGCAACTAATTTTTCTTTAACGGCGGTAGTTTTAATAAACCAACTATCTAACGGATAATATAAAATTGGTTTATCTGTTCGCCAGCAA
>JBILPO010000344.1:0-3082 GCA_044373805.1 Pelobium sp. | reverse complement strand
TATATTCTTTTTGAACCAAGCCAATACCATGTTCGCCAGAAATAGTGCCTCCTAATTTTACAGTTAATTCAAATATTTCTTTAATGCCGTCTTTAAGTTTGTGCATCCAATCGTAATCGCTCATGTTCCCTTTAATAATGTTTACATGTAAATTACCGTCTCCAGCATGGCCATAACAAACAGAATCAAAACCATATTTAAAACCAATTTCTTTAATTCCGTTAATTAATTTTGGTAACTCGGCTCTTGGAACTACGGTATCTTCTTCTTTGTAAACTGAGTTAGATTTTACAGAAACCGCCATGGTTCGTCTCATTTTCCAAAGTTCTTCTTTTTGTGTAGCGGTATCGGCAAATAAAACTTCTAAACATTGGTACTGTTCTAAAACTCCATTAATAATTTCACAATCATTAAAAAGCATATCCATATTGGCGCCATCTACCTCAATCATTAAAAATGCTTGAGCTTGTGGATTCAAATTAAAATTAATCCCATCATTTTCTACCACCCACTCTACGCCTTTTCTCTCCATAAATTCCAAAGCCGAAGGCGTGATTCCGGCTCTAAAAATTGCCGATACGGCTTCGCAAGCTATTTCATTTGTGGGAAATGACCCAAGCAATAATATATTATGCAATGGCTGAGGAATTAATTTTAAAACAATTTTAGTGATGATGCCTAAAGTACCTTCAGAACCAATCATTAATTGAGTTAAATTATATCCTGATGCGTATTTTAATGTATTAGCTCCCGTCCAAATGATTTCTCCATTTGCCAAAACCATTTCAAAATTTAAAACATACTCTCTAATAGTTCCGTATTTTACAACTCTGGGGCCTCCACTTCCGTGAGCCATGTTTCCACCAATAAAACAAGAACCTTTGCTAGATGGATCTACCGGATAAAGTAACCCTTTATCGGCAACAGCATTCATAAACACTTCGGTAATTACACCGGGTTCTACTGTTGCTTGTAGGTTTCTTTCGTCTATTTCAATAATCTTATTCAATTTTTCTAGAGATAAAACTACGCCACCATGTATGGGTAATGCTCCTCCACTTAAACCAGTTCCACCGCCTCTTGGCGTAACAGCTATATAATGCTCATTGCAATACTTTAAAATAGCAGAGATTTCTTCGGTAGTTTTAGGTTTAATCACCACATCTGGATAAAAACTTAAGTCTTCGGTTTCGTCTTTACTGTATTTTAAAAGATTTTCTTCATCGGTAAAAACAGCATCTTTCCCTGCTAAAGCAGTTAATTCAAGAATGATATGTTGACTTACAGGCGTAAATGGCATGTTATTTTTTATAGTTTAACTCGATAAAAGAATATTGAATTTCAGCTTTAAGCGGTGGATTTAACTTTTTAATCCGCACCATAATCTCCGCTACAAAAGTAAAATCATTTTTGATGTTATTTAAGATGATTTGGGCAAGAGTTTCTATCAATAAAGCTTCTTTTTCAAAAGCTTTAGCACAAATAGCATACAAGTGCGCATAATTAACAGTTTGACTTAAGTCTTCGGTATTAGAATCCTCAGCTTGTTCAAAAGCTACCAATACATCTACCAAAAAGTTGTTTCTGAAAATACGTTCCTCAGGATAATAGCCTACAGCGGCATTAAACTTCACTCCTTCTAAACCAATTCTTCTTGTTAACTTACTCATTGCCTCAAAGATGAAAGTAAATCTAAATAATTCAAAATTATACCAATTTAACCTGATGTTTTATTTTGAATGCAATCTTTAGTTTGTAGCAAATTTCGTGAACGATTGAAGCGACATAATGCCTGAAAACTATACAGGCAGGCTTCATCCCCTTTTCGGGGATGAAGCTATAGCAACCGCCTTAACGTTTGGGCAGGGAAAACGTGTAATCCCAGTAGCTATATGGACGCCTTTATAACAAATTATTAAAATTGATTTATTAAATTTGAAACAAACCAATTGTTATGCTAGAAGAAGCTATCCACAAATCTGCCAAAAAAGATTTATACGAACATCCAGATTATTATTTACTAGACGAATTATTAACCGAAGAGCATAAATTAATAAGGAGTACAGTAAGAGAATGGGTTAAAAAAGAAGTCAGCCCTATTATAGACGATTACGCCCAGCAAGCTAAATTTCCTAAACATTTAATTAAAGGTTTGGGTGAAATTGGAGCATTTGGGCCAACCATTCCGGTAGAATATGGCGGTGCGGGCTTAGATTATATTTCTTATGGCATTATTATGCAAGAAATTGAAAGAGGCGATTCTGGTATTCGTTCTACCGCTTCTGTTCAAGGCTCTTTGGTAATGTATCCTATCTATGCTTTTGGTTCTGAAGAGCAACGTAAAAAATACCTTCCAAAATTAGCTACTGGCGAAATGATGGGTTGTTTTGGTTTAACCGAACCCGACCATGGATCCGACCCAGGCGGAATGACTACCAATATCAAAGATGCTGGCACTCATTATATTTTAAATGGTGCCAAGATGTGGATCTCCAACTCTCCTTTTGCAGATATTGCTGTTGTTTGGGCTAAAGATGAGGCAGGAATTGTAAGAGGCGTGATTGTTGAACGTGGAATGAAAGGTTTTTCTACACCAGAAACTCATAATAAATGGTCGTTAAGAGCATCGGCAACTGGCGAATTGGTTTTTGATAATGTAGAAATCCCCAAAGAAAATATTTTACCCAATGTAAAAGGATTAAAAGGTCCGTTGAGTTGCTTAAACCAGGCTCGTTTTGGGATTGCTTGGGGTGCTTTAGGTGCGGCCATGGATTGTTATGACACTGCTTTGCGTTATACCAAACAAAGGGAGCAATTTGGAAAACCCATTGCTAAGTTTCAGTTACAACAAAAGAAACTGGCCGAAATGATTACCGAAATTACCAAAGGGCAGTTATTGGTTTGGAGATTAGGGATGCTCAAAAATGAGAACAGAGCCAACCCAGCACAAATATCTATGGGTAAAAGAAACTCGGTAGAAACGGCTTTAAATGTTGCCAGAGAAGCCAGACAAATGTTAGGCGGAATGGGAATTACTGGCGAATACCCAATTATGCGCCACATGATGAACTTAGAATCAGTG
>JBILPO010000343.1:0-3086 GCA_044373805.1 Pelobium sp. | reverse complement strand
TTTTGATGAAATTACCGAAATGTTAAAATCCAAAGAAGGTAGAAACTTATATTTTGAGATTCAAAGAGGAAAAGAAAATCTAAGAGGAATTATCACGCTTAAAAGAAGAATCTAAAATTGTAATGATTACGATACAATTTATTTCGATACATATTTTCCTTAACTTAGAAATTCTAAACTAGATTTTTTTCATGAATAAACTGGCTCTTTTCATCCTAAGCTTTTCTTTAATAAGCCTACAACTTAGTGCTCAAAAAAGTAAAAGTAAAACCCCTACCGCCCTTACTGCAACAACAGCTGCTCAAAGATTAGAAGGTTATCAATTAAGAAAAACTTTAGAAGATAATTCTTTGGTAAAGAACCTTTCTTTTAGCAACATTGGTCCAACGGTAATGAGCGGTAGAGTAGTAGATGTTGACGTTGATGAGAACGACCCTACACGTTTTTTTGTGGCCTACGCCTCCGGCGGATTGTGGTACAGTAATAATAACGGAATATCTTTTGAACCCATGTTTCAGCAAGAAGCAACCATGACTATTGGTGACATTGCTGTTGATTGGAAAAATAAAACCATTTGGGTAGGTACAGGTGAAAATAACAGCAGCCGCTCTTCTTATTCTGGTACAGGAATATATAAATCTGCCGATTGGGGGAAAACCTGGCAATGGTTAGGTTTGGCAGATACCCACCATATTGGCCGAATTAAGTTACATCCAACAAATCCAAATATTGCTTGGGTAGCCGCTTTAGGACATCTATATTCTCCTAACAAAGAAAGAGGAATTTATAAAACTGTAGATGGTGGAAAAACCTGGAAAAACACTCTTTTTATTGATGATAAAACCGGAGCGATAGATTTAGTTATTGATCCTAAAAATCCAGATTATTTATACACTACAACCTGGCATAAAGAGCGTACCGCCTGGAATTTTGTTGAAAGTGGCAGCACTTCTGGTATTTATAAATCTATAGATGGTGGCAATAACTGGAGTTTATCTAGCACCGCAACAAGTGGTTTTCCCACCGGCGATGGCGTTGGTAGAATAGGCTTGGCTATTTATCCTGAGAATCCTCAAATTATTTATGCTGTTTTAGACAATCAGTTTCCGAGAGAGAAAGTAGCCGAAACAGCGAAAAAAGATAATTTTACTATTGAAACTTTTGCAACGTTAAACAAAGTAGATTTTGCCGCATTAGACAATAAAAAACTAGAAGCTTTTTTAAGAGAGAACAGATTTCCAGCTAAATACACCGCTAAATCTGTGAAAGAAAAAGTAGCTAATGATGAGATTAAACCTCAGGCCATAGCCGAATTTATTGATGATCCTTATACTTCTGTTTTTGCTGCTCCACCAAAAGAAGCCGAAGTTTATAGATCTGATGATGCCGGTAAAACCTGGAAAAAAGTCAGTGTAATGGATCTAAAAGGTCTTTACAACACCTATGGCTACTATTTTGGGCAAATAACTGTTTCACCTACCAACCCAGATAAAGTTTATATTATGGGAGTTCCACTTTGGAAATCAGAAGACGGGGGCAAAACCTTTAAATCTATAGATAAAGAAAATGTACATTCAGATCATCACTCTCTATGGGTTGATCCTAAGAAAGAGGGGCACCTTATTAATGGAAATGATGGCGGTTTAAATATTTCTTACGATGATGGCAAAACCTGGTTTAAAGCAAATACTCCTGCTGTTAGTCAGTTTTACTCGGTAAATTTTGATATGGCTAAGCCTTACCAAGTTTATGGCGGCTTGCAAGATAATGGCGTTTGGATGGGGCCTTCAAATTATAAATTTGATTACGGCTGGTATGATGATGGCGCATACCCATACAAAAGAATTGGTGGTGGAGACGGAATGCAAGTAGTGATAGATACTCGTGATAACAATTTAATTTACTCAGGTTCTCAATACGGAGTTTATGCTCGATTTAATAAAGAAACCGGTGAAAGAATGCCTTTTCAGCCAAAGCATGAGTTAGGCGAGCGTCCGTTAAGATGGAATTGGGAATCTCCTATTCATATTTCTAAACACAATATGGATGTGATTTATTTTGGCGCCAATAGGTTATACAGATCTTTAAATAAAGCAACAGATTTTGTGCCCATCTCTCCAGATTTAACTAAAGGAGGCAAAAAAGGCGATGTTACTTTTGGGACTTTAACCACCGTAGAAGAATCTGCATTAAAATTTGGTTTAATTTATACCGGCAGTGATGACGGATTAGTTTATGTAAGTAAAGATGGTGGCGGTAGCTGGACAAAAATTTCAGATCAGCTTCCGCAAGACTTATGGGTTTCACAAGTTTATCCTTCTAAATTTAATGACGCTACCGTTTATGTTTCCCTTAACGGATACCGTTTAGATAACTTTAATTCCTACGTTTATCAATCTAAAGATTATGGTGCAACTTGGATTAAAATAGGAGAAAACTTACCTGCTGAACCTGTAAATGTAATAAAAGAAGATCCAGAAAATAAAGATATTTTATATGTAGGAACAGATCATGGTCTTTATTTAAGCTTTAACCAAGGCAAAATTTTTGAGCGTTTTAACGGAGGATTACCCGCTGTAGCCGTTCATGATGTAGCCATACACCCAAGAGAACATGAATTGTTGGTGGGTACTCATGGAAGATCTTTATGGAAAGCCAGTGTCAAAGAAGTTCAGCAAATAGATGCTCAAATGATGGCTAAGGCAATCAGTTTATTTGAATTAGAATCTGTCAACTACAGCACCTCTTGGGGTAGAAAAGGTTTTGATGGGGAGTTTTTTGAGCCCACTTTTAAAATACCTTATTACGCCAACCAAACAGGTACAACCATAATTACAGTAGCTTCAGAAAACGGAACGGTATTAAGTAGCTTTATTGATAATGCCGAAAAAGGACTAAACTTTGCCACCTATAATTTCTCTTTTGATAAGACCAAGGCAGAAATGCTTCAAAAAGATTTAAAAATAGAAGAAAGCATTAAAGGAGCAGATAACAGTAACTTTTATTTAAAGCCCGGCAAATACACCATAACGGTTGAACTTAATGGCAATAAAGCGTCGAAACCCTTAACACTAGTTGCAGGCAAC
>JBILPO010000342.1:0-3094 GCA_044373805.1 Pelobium sp. | reverse complement strand
TTCTGGGGTTTTTTGCGTTTTATAGTTTTGGGAGAGTTTGGCAAAAAGTGGTGAAAAACATGCTTTTTATGTCAAAAATATGCAAAAAGCATGCAAATTTAGGCAGCATTCTTAAGTCATAAAAATCAATTATGGCAACTTTAACATTAGTACTTGACAAGCGCAGAGCCAAGCAGGATGGAACTTTTCCATTAGTATTTAGAATTGGTATAGGTAGAAAAAACACCTTTATTACTGCTAATTCCAGCTATATTGACCACCTAATTCCAATTTAAATTGACCATGTGATTCCAGTTTAAATTGACCACCTAAAATTTGTGTTCAAAAACTACTTTTTTCATGTCTTAATTATTATCAAATTTAATTAAAAAATTTACCCGTTATATATCTTTTTCTTTCGCATAGATTCACCTTGTAAAACTATTCTATGAGCTTGATGAATAAGCCTATCTAAAATAGCATCTGCAATGGTCTTTTCGCCAATAATATCATACCAACCTGCTACGGGTATTTGTGAGGTAACAATGATTGAGCCCTTGTTGTATTTATCTTCAATGATTTCTAAAAGTGTAATTCTGTTTTGTGAATCGAGTGCTTGTAACCCAAAATCATCTAAAATGATCACTTCGAAGCGCTCTATTTTAGCTAGTTCTCTTAGATAGGAACCATCTGCTTTTGCGATTTTTAGTTTTGAAAAAAGTTTTGATGTGTTAAAATACCCAACTCGGGATCCTTGAATACAAGCTTGATATCCTAATGCAGTGCCTAGAAAACTTTTACCAACACCTGTACTTCCTGTTATTAATATGTTTTCATTTTTCTCTACAAAGTCACATTCTGCAAGTCTTAAAATTAGGTTTCTATCCAGGTTCCTTGATTCCTCAAAATTGATGTTTTCAATATTTGATTTGTAATGAAAACGTGCGTTTTTAATTATGCGCTCAATACGCCTGTTGTGCCTCTCATCCCATTCGGCATCGATCATCATAGACACAAATTGGTCTAAAGTGTAATGGTCTGTTTTTCCGCTTTCAATAGCGGTTTTAAATGCGTTATGCATTCCATAAAGCTTCATTTGCTTCATTTTTGATACTGTTGTTTCGTTCATGATTTATTTATTTTAACTGTATTTACTTTTATTTATCATCAGCCATAGCTGATTACCTCCGGTGCTGCCTTTTGGCAGTCTTATTGAAAATAATTTTTTCCTCTAATGTTCGAGTGTTCAGGTAGATTTTGGTCTAATTCGTCCTCACTTTCAGCTTTATCTAAGTTATTCTCTAAGATGTTTTGAATAATTTTAAAGCTGTAGGTTTGAAAGTCGAGTGCTCGTTTACAAGCATTTATTAAGCGTTCTTTGCCAACCTTTTTCTCAAAAGATAATATACCTAAACAACTCTTAAAAGCTTGTTCTGGATGGTTTCTGCTCTCGATAATTTGAATGATATATTCTCCAACACAAGCGTCGATATTTGTTGCCCAATCGATAAATCGTGTTGCACTCCAGTTAGACACAAATTGATGTGAGCTTGCTAAATGTTCTGGATTTGTGGTGTAAACATATGGTTTGTGATTCCTTACGTGTGTGGCGATTCTATTGAACTTGTAATAAATTTCAACATTAAATTTAGTGTACAAAAGCTTTACTTTTTTCTTTAAATAATGAAAAGGAACACTGTAATAGTTCTTATCCTCACTGAGCTGCACATGACCATTCTGCATAACTGTAGCAAATGATTGGTATTTGATTTCAAAGCGATCTACAGGCAAAGCACGAAGTTTATACTTCTCATCTTCAAGAAACAAGTCTAAGCGAGAATATGGGCGAGCTGTAAGCTTTTTAGTGTTATGTTGTTCAAGCAAGATCCAGATTTTTTCATTTAAAGATTCTATGTCATAAAATTGAAGGTCTTGTAAACCAACATAAATTCGTCCATAAAGTATTTTTACTGCTCCTTCAACTAAGGACTTATCCCTTGGTCTATAGGCTCTAGCAGGTAAAATAGTAGTTTCATAATGTTCTGCTAAATCAGCTAAAGTTTCATTGATTGTAGGCTCAAAACGACTACTTTTGATAACAGCTGATTTTAAATTATCTGGAACAATAGCTGCTGGAACGCCTTCATAAAAACGCATTGCATTTTCAACTGATTGAACAAAATCTTCCTTTTTTTGACTCGGTGTAGCCTCACAATATGTATATTGACTAGCTCCAAGAATGGCTACAAAAAACTGAACTTCCGTGCTTTCTCCACTTAATTTATCTAAAATAGATAGGGTTTTCCCAGCATAATCCACATACATTTTGTCGCCCGATTTGTGAGTCATGTGCATCACTGGATTCACTCTCTTGCCCCAATTTTTAAAATGAATTCTAAATTGAGAACTCTGGTAACCATCGGGGTTTTCTTTGATATATTTTTCCCACATAATTTGAATTGTAACCCCAACTTTCTTAAGTTCTCGCTCCATTTGTGGAAAAAAATCGTACACCTTTTGTAGCCTTGGATCAATGTTTTCAATTGGTTTTTGTACAAAAATAGCTTCCAATTCAGCATCTGATTTCTTGTTAATCTCAGAGAATGGAATATCCAAGACTTTAAAAAGTGAAATGTACTTCTTAACGGTATTTCTTGAAAGTGATAAATAACTACTTATGAATAACTTACTCTTTCCGTTGCAATATAGTTTGATTACTTTTCTAATTTTACTCATGTCTATTATTTTATTTGCCATAACTCGTTTTTAAACGAAATTATAGTATAAAAAACATGAAAAAAATTGTAGTTTTTGAGTGGTCAATTTGAACCGAAACAAGGTGGTCAATTTGAACTGGAAAGTGGTGGTCAGTTTGCTCCGAAATGAGTGGTCATTTTAGGCTGGAATTGGGTGGTCAATTTGACCGTTTTTTCCACTATTTTATATAGAAACGGCGAATACAAGGCAATTTACGATGCTGCAAATATCTCATTTTCATCCCAAGAATCAATAATTCAGTTTACTACAAAACTTAAAGAATTTGCTGAAATAAATGATAATACCACTAATTCGTTTAAATCCGCTGAATATACATTAAACACATCTGGGGACGGGG
>JBILPO010000025.1:0-10854 GCA_044373805.1 Pelobium sp. | reverse complement strand
TTTTATGAATGGAAATATTACAGTAAAAAGTAAGCCTGAAAAAGGCTCTCAGTTTGATGTAATGCTCCCTTACGATATTTAAATATGCAAAAGGAAACTAAAATTGCAATTATAGAAGACGATGAAAACTTAAGGTTTTTGGTAACCCACCGTTTAGAAAAAGAAGGTTATAAAGTTTTAGAAACTGGCAATGGAAACGATGCCGTAGAGTTGATTTTAACCGAAAAGCCTGATATTGTTTTATTAGATTGGATGTTGCCAGACAAAGAAGGCTCAGAAGTATGTGCTGAAGTGAGAGAGAAGGGATTTGAGAATGTGATCATCATGATGACAGCAAAATCTCAAGATCCCGATAAGATTGATGCCTTTAATTTTGGAGTTTCAGACTATGTAACCAAACCTTTTAATATGGATGTTTTAGTAGCCATGTTAGAAAGTAAGGTTAAATATGTGGTGCATGATAAAATAGAGATTAAGTTTGGCGATATGGAACACCATCCCAATACCCATTCTTTAATTAAGGGCACTAAAAAAATTGAGTTAACCATATTAGAAAACCGCATATTACTTTATTTCTTAAAAAATATGAATAAGGTAATTAGTAGAGATAATTTAATGATGGAAGTTTGGGGCTATAACTCAGATGTAAACACCCGTACTTTAGATATGCATATTGTGAGGTTGAGAAAAAAAATTGAAAAAAACCCTGATAGACCTGATTTTTTGCAAACCGTAAGAGGTGTAGGATATAGGTTTAACAACGAATAAATAATTTTGATTAAAGAGGCCGAAAAGGCCTTTTTTCTTTTAAACAATGTTGTGGCTATGAAATTCTATTATTTCTTCTTTTTACTATTATCATTGCCTTTTTTTGGCGAAGCCCAGATATTAGATTCTCTTGATATTTATGATCATAAGGAGTTTGAAAATCAAACTTTAAAAGTGTTTTCTGATAAGGGCTTAATTAAGCTTCAAGTAATTAAGGCAAACATAATTAAAGTAAATTTCTATAAGAAAGATTCCTTAGACATACAAGAGGGCCAAAAAGCTGTAGATTTAGTTAATGTGAGGATTACTCAAAATTTAGAAGATATTTTTATGCAAACAGATTCTCTTTTAATAATTGTTAATAAGCTTGATTTTAGCATTAAATTTCAAAATATAAAAGAAGAACTTTATGTTAAACATCAAAATGTTTTTCTCTCTGATTCTTGTCATTCTTTTAGTTTAGCCAATACAAAAAATGAAGTTTTTTTTAATCATAAAAACAGAAAATTAAGGCCTAAAATCTATAGAATCAAAAATCTAAAAGCGATTTACTCTTCAAAAAAATACGGACTTTTTTTTCAAAATCTTAATAACGGATATTTGAAATTGAATAACCAAATTATAAATATCAAATATTGTAACGTTAGCGCATTAGGTTACTATTTCCTTTCTGGTGGAAAAAAAGAATTGGGAATAAATACATCACTTTTCAATAAGAGTAAAAACCGCTCCTCAAATTAATTACTCCTAAAAACCTTTAAAATTTAATTCTCACTGAATTAGCAAATTAGAAATTTCATTAAAAGCATTGGTTTGATTAAGAAAATCAGTTGTAGTTGGCGTAGGATTTCTAGCGCTTAATCTGGTGAAAACGTGTAAATCAGAGCTAATTAATTTTACATTTACAGACGTTCCATTACTGGCTTTTGTGCCTTTATAAATTAGTACAGCACTTACAGGGTCGGCCACATCGTCTTTTTCTGATTTCATTACATTTAAGGTACAACCTACAGGCAAAACAATTCCTTTTTCTAAATCTTTACGTACGATATTAATAACTTCACGCAGTTGTTGGAGTGTTTCATAAGGGCGATAATGAAAATAATATTTCTCTTCGCCAGCAGAATTCTCAACCGTAGTATAGCCAATCATCGGACCTAATACACCTACTAATGTTAAGGTTTTATTACCTGGAACTATAATGGGGTCGATGAGGAAAATATGTTTGGGTTTAATGTGGTTATCGAAATAATGATCGGCAAGCATTTTTAAAATCAAGGTACAAGCGGTAGATGAACCTGCAAAGCTGATATTTTTATAACCCTGACTTTCTAATTTTTCAAACTCATTAATAATAGGTTGGCGCCAATCTTGCCAGGTAGAATTTTTAAAAGTTTGGTAATCTCTACCATGGCCGCCTAAAAGTACTTGCGAAATAGAAAAATCTGTTCTTAGCCCTTTCCAATTTCTAAATTCATCCCATTCAAAAGTGGTGGCTCCATAACCATGTATAGCAATAATTACTGGTTTTTCTGCTTCGGTAGGAGTTGGGGTAGGATTGGCAATAGAGACTAAGTATTTTTCTGGATTGTAGATAGATTGATCAAAATATAAACCACTATCTAACATGGTATCATCTATTTTAGGATCCTTACCGCAAGAGGTAATGAGAAATATTGCTAAAAAAGGGACGAGGTGCTTTTTCATTTTGAGTTAGATTTTTTTAAGTTCCATAAGACGCTGGTTTGAAAATAAACCGGATAAAGTGTTCCTGCCCCTTGTTTTCCATCGCCAGTAATGGCATTATATCCTAATGAAATATTTAATTTTAATGGGCTTTTAAAGGAATAGATTATACCAGCATCAAGAGCAAGCAACGCTGAACTATTTTGTAGATTATTAAATATAGGTGATTCGTAATCGGCAGTAAAGTATCCTATGTTTAAACGGGTAAAAGGTTGTAGCATCTTATTTGGCCTAAAAAGATAAGCGCCAGAAATGAAGAAATTATCTTGCTTAATGGCATTTGAGTTTATAGCAGATCCTAAACGACTAGTGATATATGATGCTCCAAAAACAACCCTTTTAGAAAAGTTATACTGACCGGTAATGCCGTTTTCGTAGTAAAGATCAACGGTTTTTTGAAACCTTATGCCAATATCAACTTTGTTTAACTGACTGTAAGAAACGCTAGTATTTAATCTGAAAAGGATAAATATGAATCCTAAAACCTTTAATATCAACTTGTTTTTCTTCATAAGATTTTCATTAAGTATTTAAATGTAGCGTAATATTAATTAAACCGATAAAGACTGAGCTTTATTAACTTATAGAAGTTGATGGTGAATTTTTCTTCTCCACGTTGTTTTTATTAGAAACGCTGTGGGAATTAAATTTAGCTTAAATATTTCCCTACAATAGGCATTCTTCGGCCCATGCCAAAAGCTTTTGGAGAAACTCTTAAGGTAGGTGGAGTTTGGTAACGTTTAAACTCAGCCTGATTCACCATTTTCAAAATTCTTTTCACTAGAGATTCGTCATAACCTAAAGCAACAATATTTTTTAGGCTTTTCTTTAACTCAATGTATTCAAAAAGAATTTTATCTAAAATATCATAATCAGGTAAAGAGTCAGAATCTTTTTGGCCGGGACGTAATTCTGCAGATGGTGGTTTTACAATGCTGTTTACTGGGATAATTTCTCTTTGTCTGTTAATGTATTCTGCAAGTTGGTAAACTTGGGTTTTATAACAGTCGCCTATTACAGAGATTGCTCCACACATATCTCCATATAGAGTTCCGTAACCTACTGCCGATTCACTTTTATTAGATGTATTCAATAAAATATAACCAAACTTGTTAGACATGGCCATTAATATGACTCCTCTAGAACGGGCTTGAATGTTTTCTTCAGTTATGTTTGCTGGTAAATCTTTAAACTCGGGATTCAATGTATTTTCAAATGCATCTGCAACGTCTTTAATTGGAATTATAGTGCTCTTGCAGCCTAATTTTTCCACTAAATCTTCGGCATCTTTAATAGAATGATCTGATGAATATTTAGAGGGCATTAATACGGCCATCACGTTTTCTGCACCCAAAGCTTCGCAAGCTAAAGCGCAAACAACTGCCGAGTCAATGCCACCTGATAAGCCTAAAGTTGCTTTTGTGAAGCCAGATTTCTCGAAATAGTCTTTAATCCCTAAAATTAAAGCTTGGTAAACTTGTTCTGTATGTGTTTGTCTAACCTGATTCTTATTTAAAACAATGGATCTCTTAATTTGCTCTACATCAAAAACCTGAACATCTTCTTCAAAGTATTTAAACTCATGTACAATGTCTCCAGCTTTATCAAAGACTAAAGAGCCACCATCAAAAATTAATTCGGTTTGGGCGCCTACATGGTTTACATAGAAAAGAGGTAAATTGTATTTATGGCAGTTCTGAGAGAGTACAAAAATGCGCTCTTCATCATGATTATAAGCAAAAGGAGAGGCCGCGATATTGATCATTAAGTCGGGTTCTTCTTTGATGAGCTCATCCATCGGGCAAGCTTTATACAAGGGGTTATCGCCTAAATTCCAAAGATCTTCGCAAACGGTTAAGGCAATTTTATAACCTTTGAAATCTACACATTTAAATTCATGGGCAGGTTCAAAATACCTGTATTCATCAAAAACATCATACGTAGGTAGTAAGGCTTTTTTTACAGTTTGTTTCACTTTACCATCTTCAATAAAGTAAGCTACATTGTAAAGATCTTTGCCTTCTAAAACAGGATTTAATTTAGGTAAGCCAATAATACAAGCTATGCCTACACTTGCAGCAGCAACTTTTTGTGCAGCAGCTTCGCAATGATCAATAAACTCAGGGTATTCTAAAAAATCTCTTGGTGGATAGCCACAAATGCTTAATTCGGCAAACACCACTAAATCTACTCCTTTAGTTTTTTGTTCTTCTAAGGTTTTGATGATTTTATTTGTATTGGCTTCAAAATTACCAATGTGGTAATTTAGTTGGGCTAAAGCTATTTTCATGAATATTAAAAAATTAATTGGCTATTAAAAAAACACAGCTAAATTTAAACCCAAATAAGAACTTTTTAAAGTACCACTTCCTGATTTGATATCAGTAAAGCCATTATCTAGTGATAAACCTCCAACTATAGCAGTTTTTTCACCAACTTTAAATTCTGCACCAGCCCCTATCACTAAAGAAGCTCTGTAAAAAGCCGTCTCAGAATAAATATCTTTATCAGATTCTATTGTTGAATTATTGGCAGATTTAATGTCTTGTTTTGCTCTTACGTTAAAGCCGTTTCCTAGTCCAAACTCGCCAAAAAACTTTAGTCCATTTACTTCATTTGTACTTAGCTTAAGTTTTAAAGGTATTTCTATGTATTGTAATTTATAGGTTTGTTGTTCACCTGCATTGGCTAACAGCTCACTTTCTGTTTGCCCGTTAATAGTGGTTAATTTTATGGCAGTATTAAAAGCATAATTTTCAGCAAAGTAAAAGTCACCCAAAACACCATAAGAAAAGCCGGCTCGTAATCCGTTAGATTTTATGTCTTTAATGTCAGACTTTATCCAAGCAAAAGTTGGATGTGCAGTTAAACCTAATCTAAAACCGCTACTAGCTTTTTCTTGTGCAGTCACAAAAAAGGTAGTTAAAATTAAAAATGAACTGATTAATATTTTTCTCATGATAATAAATCTATTTAATTAGGGTTTCTTTTTATTGTAATGTTTAATTTTTTTAATTTTCTTCAATTAACGACTAGTGAAAGTTTTATAACTTTACATATCATTTAAATGTTTTTCTATGTTCAATTCTATTTCAAACTGTTTCAAAACTACTCTTTTTTTTCTGATATCATTTCTAGCTTTTGGCTGCAGTCAAGATAAAAGAGTTGATGTTAGCCATATAAAAGTAAACTTATCTATACAAAGATTCGACCAAGAATTTGCTCAAATTAAACCCAACGAGTTGGCTCTAAAACTTCCTGAACTTAAAAAGAAGTATGGTGTATTTTACGACGATTATTTTGAAAAAATATTAAGCGTAGGGACAACCAAAGATCAACAATATTACACCTTGGTAGAGCAAATCTTAAATGGTAAACCTTTTCAGGATTTGCAAAAAGAGACAGATTCTGTTTATCCTAATTTAGAGCAACAAAGGCCTCAAATAGAAGACGCTTTTAAACGTATAAAATATGAGTATCCAGATTGGAAAGAACCAAAAATAATTGCTTACATATCTGGCTTTCAAGTACAAACTCCAATAGGAGCAGGATATGTAGGTATTGGATTAGATATGTTTTTGGGCGCTAATTCTAAATTTTACCCAGCTTTGGTAGAAAGTGTTCCAAGATATATTAGCAGAAGATTTACACCAGAGAATATTACACCAAGAGTGGTAGAGGTAATAACAAGAGAGGATCTTTTTCCCGCTTTAGATCAAGATAAAAGTCTTTTAGCTAAAATGATTTACAACGGTAAATTGCTTTATTTTATGAAAAAAGTATTGCCAGATGTACCAGATAGTACGCTTATAGGGTACTCTGAAAAACATATGAAATGGGCAAACGATTTTGAATCAGATACTTGGGCGTATTTTTTAGAGCAAGATTTACTGTTTGATACTGACTATTTTAAAACTCAAAAATATTTAGCAGAAGCTCCTTTTACGCCAGGCTTAGGTAATCAAAATGATTCGGCACCAAAATTGGGTTTGTTTATTGGATGGCAAATTGTGAAAAAATTTGCAGAAAATAATCCAGATATGACCTTAAAGGAGTTGATGTTAGAAAGAAATGAACAAAAAATATTGAATCAGGCAAAATATAGGCCTTCAAACCAACCTAAAGAATAGTATTAAGCTCAATTATTTAAATAAGCGCTGTTAATTTAGTAGAATAAGCCGTCCATTTAAAATTTAGAAAAATGAAAATAGGGATTGTACTAAGTGGAGGAGGGATAAGAGGCATAGCTCATTTAGGAGTTTTAAAAGCCTTGCAAGATAAAGGAGTTAAGATAGCGATGATTACCGGCACAAGTGCTGGTGCAATAGTCGGGGCCTTGTTTGCAAACAACATTCCGCCCTATGAAGCATTAAAGATTTTTATCGGAACCAAATTATTTAAATTCATTCGTCCGGCTTTTAGATCACCTGCTTTATTAAATTTAGAAGCCGCTTATCTACTGTTTAAAACTTATTTGCCTCATGATTCTTTTTCGGGTTTAAAAATTCCTTTAACGGTTACGGCAACAGATTTTAATGAGGGTAAATTAGTTTACTTTTCCGAAGGAGATTTAATTAGAAAAGTATTAGCTTCTAGTTGTATTCCAGGCGTTTTTAATCCTATTATGATAGAAGGTAAATTTTATGTAGACGGTGGGGTGCTCAATAACTTCCCCATACAGCCACTACAAAAAACATGTGATGTAATTATTGGATCGTCCTGCAATCATTTACCTCTTTTAGATAAATTCCGAAATATGAAACATGTATTAGAACGAGCTGCTTTATTGTCTATTAATAATGATATGGTTGAAAAGCGGAAGTTGATAGATGTTTTGATAGAACCCAAATCTTTAGGAGAGACTAGTATCTTTGATGTTAAAAAAGCTGAAGAAATTTTTTGGGTAGCACATGAGGAGGCCCTAAATCAAATCGCTAAAAATAAAGAGTTACTAGGTTTAGCAGAAAAGAAAAAGGCATAATTGTTAAATTATGCCTTTTTATATGGTGTTCTTAATTAGTCTTTTAAAATTCTTAATACTCCAGCAATGCTAATAAAAGCACCAATAAAGGTTAAAGCCCATCCAATTAAATCTACTGTAGTAGAATGTTCTATAAATTGTTTAATATAAATACCGAATAACGTTACGAAAAGTCCGCCGATGATCAATTTGTAATGAGAAGGGTTATTTGCATTTACCATAATATTTTTTTCTTTTTATGTAGTGCAAAAATAATACTATTGTTCAAATACTTGTTATCAAATCGCAAAATCTTCTAATAAAATCAAAATCCTTATCATTTATCTAAACGTTAACGTTATAAGATTATAGTCATTTTATACGCAACAAATAATATATCAGTTTTCTCGCCCTTTTACTGTTAGCCTGTAATTATGAAAATGACAATTCTGATTTTCTACGCCACCATTGATTAACTTAAAACCGGAATTTTATAGATTAGCCTTGGCGCAATATTTTATCAATACAAAGCTTAAGCTTAATAATTAATTGCTTTCATTTTCCAATATAAGTCTTACAATAATCTTGTTGTAAAGAGAATAATCTTAACAACTAATTGATAACCCAAAATGCCTAATTGCAAATTGCTTCGGATGTTTTTTTATTGAAATGACAGGGTATAAAAAAACCGCCATCTATTATGATAGCGGTTTCCTTAAACCTTTCGGGCTCTAAACCTTAACCTAATATTATCCGTTAGACAAAGCTGCTGCTCCACTTACAATCTCAGATAGTTCTGTTGTAATTGCTGCCTGACGAGCCTGGTTGTAAGCTAATTTTAATTTCTTTAGCAAATCTCCAGCGTTATCAGTTGCTTTATCCATAGCCGTCATTCTAGCGCCATGCTCAGATGCATGAGAATCTAAAACTGCTTTGTATAATTGTAGTTTAATATTTTTTGGAATCAGTTGTTCTACAATTTCTTCTTGTGAAGGTTCTAAAATATAATCAACCTGATTTGCAGATACTTGTTCTTTTTTCTCAACTTTTGGAACTGGTAGCAATTGCTCAACCGTTAAAATTTGCATTGCAGCATTTTTAAACTGATTATAAACTACCTCTACTTTATCGTATTTGCCACTTACAAAACCGTCCATAATGGCATCGGTAATTAAAGAGACATTTTCAAAATTAAGAGCTGCAAATACTTCATTATTGTTTCCAATAACATTGTATTTACGTTTTTCGTAATAATCTTGACCTTTTTTACCAATGGCTACAATATGTAAGTTTCCGGTTTTTTGAAAAGAACTATATTTTTCGGCTATTAAAAGATTAGTTGTTTTAATCACATTGGTATTAAAAGCACCAGCCAATCCACGATTAGAAGTCACTACCACCAACAACACGTTTTTAACTTCACGCTCTTGGGTGTAAACAGAAACTCCATCTTCTAAACTAGCAGAAAGATTACTTAATATCTCTTTTAGTTTATTAGCATAAGGACGTAACTGAATAATGGCATTAGTTGCTCTTTTTAATTTAGCAGCCGAAACCATTTTCATCGCCTTGGTAATTTGCTGTGTAGAGCTTACCGATGTGATTCTGATTCTTACTTCTTTTAAATTTGCCATTCTTGTTTAGTATCTAGTAGAGAGTATCAAGTATCGGGACCACATGTAGTGTCTTGATACTTGGTACTAATATCTTGCTACTTAATTAGTATTTTCCTGAAATTTCTTTTGCTACAGTTTCTAAAACACTGGTTAAGCTATCATCAAATTTACCAGCTTTAAGGGCTGCTAAAACTTCTGGATGACGTTGCTCTAATTGTGTAGTATATTCTGCTTCAAATTCTCTTACCTTATTTACAGGTACGTTTCTCATTAAGTTTTTCACACCTGCATAGATGATGGCAACTTGCTTTTCAACAGTTACTGGAGAGAATTGACCTTGCTTTAAAATTTCAACGTTTCTAGCGCCTTTATCTAAAACTAGTTTAGTAGAAGCATCTAAATCAGAACCAAACTTAGAGAAAGCCTCTAATTCACGGTATTGTGCTTGGTCTAATTTAAGTGTTCCAGCTACCTTCTTCATTGATTTAATTTGAGCATTACCACCCACACGAGATACCGAAATACCTACGTTAATGGCCGGACGAACACCTGCGTTAAATAAATTAGATTCTAAGAATATCTGACCGTCAGTAATAGAAATTACGTTAGTTGGAATATAAGCAGAAACGTCACCAGCCTGGGTTTCAATAATTGGCAAAGCAGTTAAAGAACCACCACCTTTTACTATTGATCTAATAGACTCTGGTAAATCATTCATTTGTTGAGCAATAGAATCATTTTGATTGATTTTTGCAGCTCTTTCTAATAAACGACTGTGTAAATAGAAAACGTCTCCTGGATAAGCCTCACGACCTGGAGGGCGCTTCAATAACAATGAAACCTCACGGTAAGCTACCGCTTGTTTAGATAAATCATCATAAATAATTAAAGCTGGTCTTCCAGTATCACGGAAAAACTCACCAATTGCAGCACCAGCAAACGGAGCGTAAAACTGCATAGGAGCAGGGTCAGCAGCAGTTGCGGCAACTACACAAGTATAAGCCATTGCACCTTTTTCATCTAACGCTTTAACAACGTTAGCTACAGTACTTGCCTTTTGGCCAATAGCTACATATATACAAAATACAGGCTGTCCTGCATCGTAAAATTCTTTTTGATTGATAATGGTATCAATACAAACTGCAGATTTACCAGTCTGACGATCACCAATAACCAACTCACGTTGTCCTCTACCAATAGGAATCATCGCATCAATAGCTTTAATACCTGTTTGTAATGGCTCTGTTACTGGCTGACGGTAAATAACACCTGGAGCTTTACGCTCTAAAGGCATTTCATAAGTTTGTCCAGTTATTGGTCCTTTACCATCAATTGGAGCACCTAAAGTATTTACCACACGACCTAACATACCTTCACCTACGTTAATAGATGCAATACGTTTTGTACGTTTAATGGTATCACCTTCCTTAATCTCGTCAGATTGACCCAACAAAACCACACCCACATTATCCTCTTCCAAGTTTAATACAATACCTTGTAAGCCTGATTCAAACTCAACCAGCTCTCCAGCTTGTACTTTGGTTAAACCATAAACACGAGCAATACCATCACCCACTTGGAGCACAGTACCTACTTCTTCTAATTCAGTTTCAGACTTGAAGCCCGATAATTGCTGACGTAAAATCGCCGAAACTTCATCTGGTCTTACCTCTACCATCTTTGTTTTTATTTAAGATTTTTATTTTTTGAAAAACTCTGTTTCTGTAATTCTTTTGTAAATGCAGTCCTGCTATCCATTCATAC
>JBILPO010000340.1:0-3127 GCA_044373805.1 Pelobium sp. | reverse complement strand
GTTTCCATTTTTAATAATAATTTCTGCCGTATTCCACTCACCAGCAGGTTTTACAGTTTCTGGCGTAGCGGCAATTAAATCATATAAATCACCAGCTCTGTGTTTGAAAATTTTTGAATCTGGATGCCCATTGTTATCTAAAATTTGCATCTCTGGACCTGTAAGATAAGGCTGGCCGTATTTAGCTATATCATCAATTACATAAAACATCAAACCGCTATTGCCATTTTTAGAAATTTTCCATTCGTACTTCAAATGAAAATTAGCGTAATCTTTATTACTTATTAAATCTCCTCTTCCTTTTTTATCGGCTTCTTTTGGGTTAAAATGTAATATTTCATTTTCTACAGACCAGCAGTTTATTTTTTCTGATTTTCCATAAATATGCCAATTTACGATTCCTTCTTTAAGCAAATTTTCCCATCCTTTTTGCGGAGATTTACTTTGTTGAGATTTACAAGGTATGGAGGCGATAAATACCCCCAATAGAATTAAAGTTAACTTTTTCATTTATTTAAGTGTTAAAATATATTTTACCATTTCTTCAGCATTTTCCTGGCTAATTTGTGGATGTGGGGTCATGGGGATTTCTCCCCAAACACCTTTTCCTCCGGTAATTATTTTACCGCCTAAAAGGCTGATATTTTCTGGAGTGTTTTCATATTTTTTGGCAATAGCAGCATAAGAGGGACCAATAAGTTTTTCTTGTTCTTTATGGCAGCCTAAACAGTCTGATTGAGCAATTAACTGCCTTCCTTTTAATTCAATTAGAGCTGAATTCTCAACATCTGGGGCTGTTGTGGTGTTGTTTTCTGCATTTTGTTGACCTCCGCAGGCTACTAAAAATGTGCCTATTAAGCATAGTCCTAAAGATTTTTTCATAGTGTGTATTTTAAAATTATAACCCTAAAAGTTTATTGTTAAAATTCTGATTTCCACCAGCAGCTGCAAAATCATCAAATGCTTTTTCGGTTACTCTAATAATATGGTCTTTAATAAATTGAGCTCCTTCTTTTGCTCCATCTTCTGGGTGCTTTAAGGCGCATTCCCATTCTAAAACAGCCCATCCTTGGTAGTTATATTGAGCTAGTTTGCTGAAAATTCCTTTGAAATCAACCTGTCCGTCTCCTAAAGATCGAAAACGTCCAGCTCTGTCTATCCAGTTTTGGAAGCCACCGTAAACACCCTGTTTGCCAGTTGGGTTAAACTCCGCATCTTTTACATGCATCATTTTAATTCTTTCATGATATATATCTATGAAAGCCAAATAATCAAGGCATTGCAAAACAAAATGTGAGGGATCGTATAGAATATTGGCTCTTGGATGTTGATTTACACTTTGTAAAAATAGCTCAAAACTGATGCCGTCATGCAGGTCTTCACCCGGATGTAATTCATAACAAAGATCTATTCCGTTTTCTTCAAAAACATCAAGAATTGGTGTCCAACGTTTGCCTAATTCATTAAAACCTGTATCTACCAAACCCGTTGGTCTTTGAGGCCAAGGATAAACATAAGGCCACAATAAGGCGCCACTAAAAGTAACATGTGCGTTTAAGCCTAGATTTTTAGAAGCTTTAGCGGCGTATTTCAACTGTTGTACAGCCCATTTTTGCCTTTCTTTTGGATTTTTATGTAATTCGGCTGGTGCAAAAGCATCAAAAAGATCATCATAAGCCGGATGAACTGCCACCAATTGCCCTTGTAAATGGGTCGATAATTCTGTGATTTCTAAACCTGCAGCATTTACTTTTCCCTTAATTTCATCCGCATAAGTTTTGCTTTCTGCTGCTAGCTTTAAATCTAAAAACCGACTATCTGAAGTGGGAATTTGTAATCCCTTAAAACCTAAACTGCTTGCCCATTCGCAAATGTTTTCTAAGTTGTTAAAAGGCTTTTCATCTCCAATAAATTGGGCAATAAATAATGCCGGACCTTTAATTGTTTTCATTTATGATTTTTTAAGATCTAACCATTTTTGTGTTGATTTACCAGAAGCAATTACCGTTTCTATGAAGGCCATCCCTCTTATCCCCTCGGTGATACCCGGATAATCTAAAGACTCTTTTTGAGGTAATTTTTTTTCTAAATTGGCTAAAACACACTCGGCAAAATTTTTATAAATATTTGCAAAAGCTTCTAAATATCCTTCAGGATGACCAGATGGAGTGCGGGTATTGTGTTGCGCAAAAGAGCCTAAATAAGAGCCGCCCGTTCTGTAAGTTTGAGCGGGCTCATCAAGCCATTTTATTGTCAAGGTGTTGGCGTCAGCTTGTTGCCATTCTAATCCGCCTTTTTCACCATAAACTCTTATTTTTACATTATTCTCTTCTCCAGCAGCAATTTGAGTTGCCATTAAAACACCACTTACTTCGTTTTCAAATTTTAATAAAACCGCACCATCGTCATCCAACCGTCGGTTAGCTACCAAGGTATTGATATCTGCGCAAAGCTTTTGAACAGATAAACCACTTACATACTCTGCCAAATTAAAAGCATGAGTACCAATATCACCCATTGCACCGGCAATGCCGCTTTTTGATGGATCTGTACGCCAATCTGCTTGTTTGTTTTCTACGGCTGTACTTAACCATCCTTGTGGGTATTCAACATAAACCTTTCTTATTTTACCCAACCTGCCAGTTAAAACTTGCTCACGAGCTTCTTTAACCATTGGGTAGCCGGTATAAGTATGGGTTAAGCATAAAAATTTACCTGTTTTTTCTTGAATCTCTTTTAATTCTAGTGCTTCTGCTAGAGAAAGGGTAATGGGTTTATCTAAAATAACATGGAAGCCATTTTTTAGAGCCATTTTAGCAGGCTCAAAATGGAGGTGATTTGGGGTAACAATGCTAATTACTTGAACACGTTTATCTTCGGGTAAAGATTTTTCGGTTGTAATTAGTATCTCGTAAGAAGGATAAATTCTATCAAGATCTAAGCCTAATTCATTCCCAGTTTGAATGGATTTTTCGTTCGAACTGCTAAATGCCCCACAAACTAAATCGTAATGATTGTCTATTCTGGCAGCAATACGGTGGATTGCGCCAATAAATGAGCCTGGTCCGCCTCCAATCATACCTAATCTTAATTTTTTCATTAATTATTTTTTTGATCTAAATATAAA
>JBILPO010000339.1:0-3128 GCA_044373805.1 Pelobium sp. | reverse complement strand
AACGGCCGCATTAAATGGAAATACAAACGGTGATTTTGAATTAAACTTAAGAGTAAACTTATCTAAGAAAGAAGCTAAGTAAATATTAAGGTTAAAAAGCTTAAATGTGAAAGCCCTAGGATTAATTTCTAGGGCTTTTATAATTTAAAAACCACTTCCGTAGCCCCGTAACCAAATTTCTCTTTACGGGCATCCATAAAAGTTTTTACTTGCGGATGCTTACTCACTATTTTATGAATCTCGTGACGTAATGTACCATTCCCAACTCCATGAATAAATACAATGCTTTCTAATTTGTGTACAATAGCGGCATCCAAATTTTTTCTGAAATGGTCTAGCTGTATCTGCATCATTTCTTGTTTATCTAAAAAATCATGGTCGTCTCTAAGTTTTTCAATATGTAAATCCACTTCTTTTGCAGGCTTTTCAATGGCTTGCTTTTCTTCAGAAGGTTTAAAAAAGCTTTCTTTAATTTTTTGTGCATCTAATACCAATTCAGGTTCATCCAACCTAAATAACCAACCTTGCTGTTTAATTAAAGGCGTAAGTTGCTTGCTTCCCGAAAAATCTTTTGCCCTAAACTTGATGTCAAATACCAAAGGATTTACCAAAAGCTTATTTAATGAAGTGTAAAATAAAGCTTGGAAATGAAAAGTTGGCCACAAATCTAACTCTGCTAAAGAAGCAGAAAATACTTTTGTAGAACCTTGGGTGGCAATTATTCCCGAAAACTCTCCCTTAAAAGTGTCCTTTAGATTGGTTTTTAAGGTCGCTAAAAGCTGATAAGAAGTTTCATTGATGATATAAAAATGTACAACCGATCCTTTATTTGAATCGGGAATGGCAGCCAAAAAAACACCTTTTTCTATAAAGTTAATAGCATTAGAAGCTATTTCGGTATTGGTTTTTTCAAAAGATTGATTAGAAGAGTGCCCGTGAACTCTAGTGAGGTTATTTACCATTACTGGGATTTCAAAATCATCTTCACCTGTTACGCCCACCATTTCATCATTAAAAATTTTAGTGATGTATCCTTCTCTTTTTTCGTCTACAAAGCGTACAAACTCTCCTAATTGATATTTCATAAGTGTAAAGGTATAATGTTTTAAGGTCTGTTAAACAAGTTGAAGGATAAAGCGTAATTTAAAAACAAAAGGTACACTGCAAACCAACAAGTAGTTGATGTGAATTTGATATAGAAAGGGTTATACTTGAAGTAAAAAAGTCGAATTCTCATTAATGGTGTGGTTATTGATTCAACTATTGAACATTCTAACCCTCTGAATAAATTATTTCAAATTAAGACGGTAAAAAAATTAAATAAATAATATCCAAGGGATATTATTCCTTCATTAACTATAAATCATCATGAATAAAGTAATATTATTAGCTAAAAGACCAGTTGGCTTACCAACCCTAAGCGATTTTAATTTCACAGAAGAAGAAAGAGCTACATTAAAAGAAGGTGAAATTTTATTGAAAACTTTATACGTTTCTGTTGATCCATACTTACGCGGGAGAATGAGTGAAGCTAAATCGTATGTTCCGCCTTTTCAGTTAAATCAACCCCTACAATCAGCAATTATTTCAGAAGTTGTTGAATCAAAAAATGCTGAATTTACAATTGGAGAAAACGTTTTGGGTTTGTTAGATTGGAAAGAATATCAAACTTCTAACGGTAAAGGTTTAACTAAAGTAGACGCTAAAAAAGCGAATCTGTCGGCATATTTAGGGGTGTTAGGGATGACCGGTTTAACTGCTTATTTAGGACTTACAAATATAGGAAAGCCAAAAGCAGGCGAAACTTTAGTGGTTTCTGGTGCGGCTGGTGCTGTTGGAAGTGTTGTAGGGCAAATTGGTAAAATTTTAGGCTGTAGAGTAATTGGTATTGCCGGAACTGATAAAAAAGTAGACATCTTAAAATCAAAATTTGGGTTTGATGAAGCAATTAATTACAACACTACTAAGGATATGATAACAGCCATTAAAACCGCTGCTCCAGATGGGGTAGATATCTATTTTGATAATGTGGGTGGCGAGATTTCTGATGCTGTTTTGGCTAATATCAACAAATTTGGTCGAGTGCCAGTTTGTGGGGCTATTTCTCTTTATAATGAAACCAAAATGCCAATGGGACCTCGCGTACAACCAATTTTAGTTAAAAACAGCGTTTTAATGCAAGGGTTTATTGTGTCTAATTACGTCGATCAATTTCCTTTAGCTATTCAAAAATTAGCCACTTGGTTACAAGAAGGAAAACTTACTTATACCGAAACCATTGTGGAAGGCTTTGATCAAATCCCACAAGCTTTTATAGATCTTTTTGAAGGAAAAAATGAAGGTAAAATGATTGTTAAAATCTAATCAACTACAAGAACTAAAAACAAAAATTAAATATTGAAAATGATAATTATGAAAGTATTAATTGTATTAACATCACACAGTGATTTAGGGAACACCGGCGAAAAAACAGGTTTTTGGGTCGAAGAATTTGCAGCACCTTATTATGTTTTGGCTGATGCCGGAGTAGAATTAACCATTGCATCACCAAAAGGCGGACAGCCTCCTGTAGATCCAAAGAGCGATGCTCCAGATGCGCAAACCGAAGCCACCAAACGTTTTAATGCAGACGAAGTTTTAAAAAATAAAGTAGCTCACACTGTAAAATTAAGAGAAGTAAACCAAGCAGATTATGATGCCGTTTTTTATCCAGGAGGCCACGGTCCGCTTTGGGATTTAGCCAATGACACCCATTCCATTGCATTAATAGAAGATTTCTATAAGCATAATAAACCCGTAGCTTTTGTTTGTCACGCTCCTGCAGCATTGGTGAAAGCTAAGGCGCCAAATGGCGAGCCATTGGTAAAAGGTAAAGCAGTAACAGGCTTTTCTAACACCGAAGAAGAAGCGGTGCAGTTAACGGCTGTTGTGCCATTTTTATTAGAAGATGAATTAGTGAAATTAGGGGGTAATTACAGTAAAGGCGCCGATTGGGGTTCTTATGTAAAACAAGATGGTTTATTAATTACTGGCCAAAATCCAGCTTCATCTGAAGAAGCGGCTCAATTGCTTATAAAAACCTTGAAGACAAGTAAATAACACCTTATTTATAGAAGTAAAAGCCGGAT
>JBILPO010000338.1:0-3133 GCA_044373805.1 Pelobium sp. | reverse complement strand
ATTCGCGTTAACGATAGCAGCGATACCGGCCCTCGAGCCTAATGCCTTGTGCAGTATGAGCGAATAGCGTGTTAAAACGCCCAAACAAACTCTATACTTTCCACTTCCTGCTCTTAACTTAAAACCTAAAACTTATAACCTAAAACTTAAACCTCAAATCTTACTTCCTCCTGACCACCTCCTCTTCCCTACTTCCTAATTATAATTTATCTTTGCAACTTCAAAAAACAAAAAATGAGTAAACACGGAAGAATATTAGTTGCGATGAGTGGTGGAGTGGATAGTTCTGTTGCTGCCGTAATGTTGCATGAGCAAGGTTATGAGGTAATTGGCTTAACCATGAAAACCTGGGATTATGCTTCTTCTGGGGTAAATTCAAAGGAAACTGGCTGTTGCAGCTTAGATTCTATCAATGATGCCCGCTCTTTAGCCGTTGGATATGGCTTTCCGCATTACATTTTAGATATCAGAGATGAGTTTGGCGATTTTGTGATCGACAATTTTGTAGATGAATATTTAGCAGGCAGAACTCCAAACCCTTGTGTATTGTGTAATACGCATATTAAATGGGAAGCTTTGCTAAAAAGAGCTGATAAATTAGATTGTGAATTTATTGCCACTGGGCATTATGCAAACATCCGTTCGCAAGATAGCGGCAGGTATGTAATTTCTAAAGGTAAGGACGAAAACAAAGATCAATCTTATGTGCTTTGGGGCGTTTCCCAACAAAATTTAGCCCGTACCCAATTCCCATTAGGTTCTTTTGCGAAATCTGAGATTAGGCAAATGGCTTTAGATATGGGGCAAATGGAATTGGCCAATAAAAGCGAAAGCTATGAGATTTGCTTTGTGCCTGAGAATGATTATAGAGCGTTTTTAAAGCATAGAGTGCCAGAATTGGAAACTAAGGTTGATGGTGGCGATTTTGTGCTTACAGACGGCACAAAAGTAGGTAAGCATAAAGGTTACCCGTTTTACACCATTGGGCAGCGGAAAGGTTTAGGTGTTGCTTTTGGTCACCCCATGTTTGTGACACAAATTTTACCAGAAAGCAATACCGTTGTTTTAGGCACTCAAGATGATTTACAAAGAACAGAGGCTTTGGTAAGAAACCTTAATTTGATTAAATATGAATCAATTTTGGAACCTTTAGAGGCTACAACCAAAATTAGATACAAAGATGCTGGCGCTATGAGCTACATTCAACAAGTGGGCGATAAAATGAAAGTAAGCTTCCATCATGCGGTGTCTGGTATTGCACCAGGGCAATCGGCAGTCTTTTATGAAGGAAATGATTTATTGGGCGGTGGATTTTTAATGTAAATATTCTTTTTAATCGGTCTTAATCTTAAATTCGCTTTATGTTAAAGCGAATTTTTCTTTTTGTAGCCATTTCCAGCCTTATTTGGGCTTCCTGCACCAAAGAGAATAATGCCCCAGCAATAGATTTTCAAAGTAATTTTTATCCCCTTAAAACTGGTGCCGTTTCTATTTTTGAGGTAGATTCTACCGCTTACAGCAATTTCACCAATACCAGTGTGAATTATAAATTTGACATAAAAGATAGTGTTACCAATACTTTTGAGGATTTAGCAGGCACAACAAACTACAGAATAGAAAGGTATAAAAAAGTAATTGGCAGCTCTGCATGGGTTTTTCAATTGGTTTTTACCAGAAGTAAGAGTGTAAGAGCGGCAGAAGAATTTATAAACAACCAAAGGTTTATACGCTTAATATTTCCGCCAACTAAAGGATCAAGCTGGAATGGCAATTCTAAAAACACTATTGGGCAGCAAGATTTTATTATTGAAGATGAAATAGCTGCTTTAAGCCTTAATAACTTGAATTTTGATTCTACCTTGGTGGTGAAAGAAATTGACGAAGAAAACTTAATTAGAGAAGATTTAGTGAATGTAACTTATGCTAAAAACGTAGGTTTGGTTAAAAAAGAAGTGAAAGCTTTAGATAAAAATATTTCTACCGGAAAAATCACCAATGGCTTTGCCTACACCCTAAAGATTAAAAGTTTTAGGTAACAATTTTTAATTTCTTGTCACAAAAAACCGCTTAATTCCGTCATATTTTGGGATTACTAAATTTATTATCCTTTATTTGCGTTAAAATCTGATTTGAATGGCAAAAAATTTACTGATTGTAGAATCTCCGGCGAAAGCCAAAACTATTGAAGGTTATCTTGGAAAAGATTTTTTAGTACGGTCTAGTTATGGCCATATTCGTGATCTAAAAAAAGACGATAGCGCTATAGAAGTCGATAATAATTTCAAACAACATTATGAAATTCCGGCAGATAAGAAGCAGTTGGTTAACGAATTAAAAAAGTTAGCTAAAGAATCAGAAATGATATGGCTAGCATCCGACGAGGACCGTGAGGGAGAAGCAATTTCGTGGCATTTATTTGAATCATTGGGATTAAAAGAAGAGAATACTAAGCGTATTGTTTTTCATGAAATTACCAAACCTGCCATTTTAAGAGCCATAGACAATCCCAGAAAAATAAATTACGATTTAGTAAATGCCCAACAAGCCCGCCGAGTTTTAGACAGATTAGTAGGTTTTGAACTTTCTCCGGTTTTATGGAAAAAAGTAAAGCCATCTTTATCAGCCGGAAGGGTGCAATCTGTTGCAGTAAGATTAATTGTAGATAGAGAAAGAGAAATAAATGCTTTTACAAGCACCGCAGCTTACAGAATTGTAGCTATTTTTTCTACCGACAAAAGAGAATTACTTAAAGCAGAACTTTCGGGTAAGTTTGATAAAGAAACCGATGCTCAGCAATTTTTAGAGAATTGCTTAAACGCCAGTTTTAAAGTCAATACTTTAGATGTTAAACCTTTAAAAAGAAACCCTGCAGCGCCTTTTACAACATCCACTTTACAACAAGAAGCCAGTAGAAAATTAGGATTTTCGGTATCAAGAACCATGACTGTGGCTCAGAAACTGTACGAAACTGGAAAAATCACCTACATGCGTACCGATTCGGTTAACCTATCAGATACCGCAATTGATGCCGCAGCTTTAGAAATCAAATCAGCCTACGGCGAAAAATACTTAGAGGCCCGAAAATTCAAAACAAAATCGGCCAGTGCGCAAGAAGCCCACGAAGCCATTAGAC
>JBILPO010000337.1:0-3154 GCA_044373805.1 Pelobium sp. | reverse complement strand
AAAAGATTAGCAGTACCCCAAAGTAATTTAACGCCTGTTGCAGTTTGTTTTGCTTTAGCGTATTCTACCATTTTTTGAATTCTTCTGTCATTTTCATTGATGTCATTTCCGTAATCAACTACATCAACATCATGAAAGCAATAATAGGGTAGGTTCATTTTGGTTAAAAACTCAAAAGCAGCATCCATTTTATCTTTTGCTCTTTCAATTGGATCTGTTTTTACGTCCCAAGGGTGTAAATGGGTGGGGCCACCAAAAGGATCAGCACCATTTCCACAGAAAGAATGCCAATAAGCACCCGCAAAACGAAGGTGATCTTTCAATGTTTTTCCACCAATTACTAATTCTGGATTATACCATCTAAAAGCTAGAGGGTTATCACTCTCTATCCCTTCGTATTTAATAGTTTCTATCCCTTTAAAAAATTCATTTGTCGCCATGTTTCTTTTTTTATTTAAGCAATATTATTATTTATTAGCATGAGCTTAATTTCAGCTCAAGTAATTCTTTCCATTTTTTGTATTCAACCTCTAAACTCTGTCCGTTTGGCTCTATTAATTTAAGTGCTTTTTTATTGGTGAACGCATCACTAGCAGATTTATAAATTTTAGCCCCAATCCCAGCTCCAATTGCTGCTCCAACGCTTCCATCACTTTCATAAAGTTCAACCGAAACGCCTGTAATGTTTACAAAACTTTGGGTAAAAACATCGCTCAAAAATAGATTTGATTCACCAGCTCTGATAATAGCAGGCTTCATTCCGTTTTCTTTTAAAATATCAAATCCATATCTAAAGGAAAAAGCAATACCTTCTTGCACCGCTCTAAACATATGCCCTTGATGATGTAAGTTAAGGTCTATATTGTTGAAATGAGCGCCCAAAAGTTTATTATTTAGCATTCTTTCGGCACCATTACCAAAGGGGAGCACCAATAAACCGTTACTTCCGGCAGGTACATTGTGTGCCAATTGATTCATGGTGGAGTAATCTAAATTGGCGCCAAAAATATTTTTTGCCCACCTGTTCATACTACCTGTTCCGTTGATACATAAAAGTACGCCTATATTGTCTTTTTGTTGTGTGTGGTTTACATGAGCAAAACTGTTTACTCTAGATTTTTGATCATAAACCAGTTGGTCTGTAACGCCATATATTACCCCAGAAGTTCCGGCAGTAGCAGCCACTTCACCAGGTTGGGTTGCATTCAATGATAAAGCGTTATTAGGTTGATCGCCTGCTTTATAAGTTACCGGGATGCCTACTTTTAAACCTAAGTTATTGGCTACAGCTTGGGTTAAGAAGCCATGTTCTGAAAAAACCGGTTTTATTTCTGGGATAAATTGATCATCAAATCCAAAATAATCCATAATTTCTTTAGAGATACATTTGTTCTCAAAATCCCAAAATACACCTTCAGATAAAGCCGAAATTGAAGTGGTTATTTGATGGGTGAACTTCATGGCTATAAAATCTCCGGGAAGCATTATATGAGCTATTTTAGCATACACTTGAGGCTCATTTTCTTTTACCCAAGCTAATTTAGATGCAGTAAAGTTACCAGGCGAATTTAAAAGATGACTTAAGCAGTAATCAGACCCTAAAGTTTCAAAGGCTTTATCTCCAATTTCTACCGCTCGGCTATCGCACCAAATAATGCTATTCCTTAAAGTATTTTGTTGTTCATCTACTAAAACCAAACCATGCATTTGGTAGGCTATACCTATGGCTCCAATATCTTGTGGATTATACTTTTGCTGCTGGTTGCAAAGTAATATAGCTTTTTGCACTTGTTCCCACCACATATCTGCAGATTGCTCTGCCCAACCATATTTTGCAGAAATAATTTCCGACTCCGAATCTGGATATTGCTTGTTAGCAATTACCATTCCAGACTGTGCATCTATCACCGAAACTTTTACAGATGATGTACCTACATCAATACCTAATAATAACATGTTAAAATTTAAGTGAATTAGATGGACGAAAATAATCAAATTCTTTATTTTAGCAATCGATTGCTTTAAAAATATTTTATAATATTTACTCAGTATATGAAAACTCCAAAAAGGACAACCATTTATGACATTGCTAAGAAGCTAAATCTTAATGCTTCTTCTGTTTCTAGAGCCTTAAACAACAGTGGCAATGTGAGTGAAGTTACCAAAAAGTTAATTCTAAAAACGGCTAAAGAACTCCACTATAAGCAAAACAGTTTAGCTTCTAACTTAAGAAAAGGTCATAACCAAACTATTGGCGTTATTGTACCGCATGTAAATCAAAATTTCTTTGCCAATGTAATTGCTGGTTTAGAAGAAGTGACCTACCAAAAAGGGTATAATTTAATTATTTGCCAATCTAATGAATCTCATGCCAGAGAGGTTAAGTGTGTAAACACATTAATTAACCAACAGGTGAGTTGCATTATTATATCTGTAAGTGCTGATTTTGAGGATAATACTCATCTTAGAAATATTCAAGAAAACGGTATTCAATTGATTCAATTTGATAGGGTAGATGATAATTTAGAAACTTTTAAAGTTTTAAATGATAATAAACAGGCCTCTGAAGATGCTGTTAGTCATTTAATTGAAAAAGGATATCAAAGAATTGCTTTGTTAGAAGGTCCTCAAAATTTAAATATTTTTAAGGAAAGAAAAGATGGATACCTTTCTGCATTAAGAAAGCATAATTATCCTATTCTGCCAGAATTAATGAAAGAAAATGCTTGGACTAAAGAATTGAGTGCTGCGGCTACCTTAAAATTATTGAACATGGCAAATCCGCCAGATGCCATTTTTGCTTCCACATCAGATTTCTCGGCTTTGGGTGTATTAGAGGTAGCCACCAATATGGGCATTAAAGTGCCAGAAGAATTAGGAATTTGCGGCTATGCTAATGAAGCATTTACCGAAATTACAAGCCCCTCTATTACCACTATAGATCAATATAGTGTTAGAATGGGGCAAACAATTGCTAATCTGTATTTTCAAGAAATTAAATCTGATGGTACAGAGGCCATTCCTAAAATTGTAACTATTAAACCTAAGTTAATTATTAGGTCTTCAACACTTAAGAATAAAGATTAACGACGTAATTGAGCAATATTTAAAACTAAAAGACGATTAGGGAATTGTAATGATTTGGGCGTTTTAA
>JBILPO010000024.1:0-10986 GCA_044373805.1 Pelobium sp. | reverse complement strand
TAAGGTAAAATCTAACTTAAGCCCAGCTAATTTAGAAACCGTAATGGTAACAGCGTCAATATCAGAAAGGCCGGCAATTGCGCTAGAAATCATCAATCCTTTTTCGCCCATATTTTCATTGGCATAACTAACCACCAATAAAATAATGATGTAAATGACCCCAAACACTAACGCCCCTTGAAGGTCTAGTGGTTTGCCTTGGCGAATAGTGGCGTCTATTATTTTGTTGCCTCGAGGTTTAAAATAAAAGAAAAGTGTGATTGCTATTCCGGCTAAAAAAACTAAAAAAATGGTAAAATATATTTGATTAAAAAAAGCTTTATTAAAGATAAAAGTCCATACCAAAACCCTTATAATCATAATAGATGATGCGGCTAATATTGCTACGGCGCAATCATGAGAAAGGGCTTCGTTTTCTTTGCTTTTTTTAGCAAAAACCCAAGTTACGGCAGTACTAGAAATCAACCCGCCGATTATACCGCTGAATAAAATTCCTTTTCTGGCGCCTAAAAATTTCATCAAAATATAACCAACAAATCCCAACCCTGAAGTCAGGATAATAACCCAACCAATTTCATGCGGATTAATGATGTTATAGGGACCAAAAGTTCTATTGGGTAAAAAAGGAAAAACCAAAAGGGCAATCACCACAAAACGAATAAAATCATACAATTCTTCGGCAGTGATTTTTCCAATAATAGATTGAAGCCTGACTTTAGCCGAAAGAATGACGACGACCAAAACGGTAATCATTAAACCGATTTCTAATATTCCCAGAAAAGTTAAAGTCCCCAAAAGAAAGCAAATGATGACGGAAAACTCGGTAGTTACTCCAACATCTCCTTTAGTTGCAGTAACAAAATAAGAGATGCCGGTTAACAAAACAACAGATAATAAAATGGCAATGTAAACCCAAGGAGTAAATAATTGATAAGCTAAGCCACCAATAAAACCCAATAAAACCACAAATATGAAAGTTCTTATTCCGGCAAAACTTTTAGCCTTTTCTTTAATTGCGGCATATTCGCGTTCAAGCCCGATAATAAAACCTATGCCAATGGCCACAAAAGTCCTTATAATAAAATCAGTTTGAGTGATTTGAAAGGTTTCTGTATTGATTACAAAAGTTTCCATGGTGGCTTAATCTGTTCTCCGCTATAATTGGAGAATGTTTTTCTAAGATACGTAAAAATTAAAAGAGGATCTTAGGTTGTTTATTGGGATTAGGCCTATATGGTGAAGATAATTTTGAAACATTGTATTGGTCTATCTTCTAAAAATCTATTTCGCTTGTAAAAATCATTCATTCATCAGTTTTGTGTTTATCTGGAGTTCCTAAATGCGCTTATAGCTAGCGACAGTTTGTTTTTCAAAACGGTAGCGGCGGACCTACTACTTTCATATCATGATTGGCAAATATTTTAACACCTTGCTCGTGGGTTGGCACAGAAGTCAGGCTGCTAATTGATCTAAAGAAATCTTCCATTTTTCCTGATGGTTGAAAAAGAAAAAACATTTTTCCGAGGTCTGTTAATTGTGCAAATGTATGTGGGACCGTCCTAGGTAAAAAAATTGTATCCCCCGCTTTTAAATTGTGATTGTCTTCACCAACCTGAAAATGATACTCCCCCTGAACTATAAAAAAAATCTCATCCTGGTAAAGATGAACATGCAATGGCGGACCACCTTTTTCATTTCCTATATATTCAAATACGGTCAAGTCTCCATTGGTGTCTTTTTGGGAAATCTTGATGTCATTAGGGCTTTTCCCACCTATGAATGATTTTTCACCAAACCTGCTCTCATTAGCTTTTACTACAAAACCTTTGTTGGGGCGGTTTTTTTCTTGTGCTTGGATATTTTTTCCAATTATGAATGCGGGGATTGCTACCGCTGTTGTTAGCAAAAATTTCTTTCTTTCCATTATCGTTTTTTTTAACTGTACAATACAAATCTCTATTAAATGAGAAGTACTTTGGTGGTAAAAAAACGACATTTAATAGGTGTCTGATTCCCCAAACTTTCTTTCTGGAGAGGCATTATCGAGCAGGTGAAAATCTGTTGGTGTTTGGCTTGTAAATTCCTTATAGTCTTTTGCTAAATGTTGATAATCATAGTATCCACATCTGACGGCAATGGAAAGCCAATTAGAATTTGGCTCTTTGTTTCTCATTCTAAAAGCGTTTTCAAAACGAGCAATCTTACTGAAATATTTTGGCGAAACACCCATCCGTTCAATAAACTTCCTTTCAAATTGCCGCAAACTTAAACACGATTCTTTTGCTAGCCAATCGATATTCAATATTTTATCAGCTTTTAAAATCAGATGGCTTACTTGGTCTAACCTATGGAATTCTTTTACTCCTTTATGTATTTGGTTCAATAAAAACGATTCCACCACATCTACCATTTCATTAAAATTTAACGCATCGTTAAGCTTATCATTTACCTCTTTAATATCTTTTTGAAAAACCGTTTCGGCATCAAAATAGCAATTGTTTAGTTGCTGTGACGGAATGCCTGTTAAACGGTAAAGGCCGCCAGGGTTGAAAACAACTTGGAATACTAAAAAATCCTTGCCCACAAACCTATTTGTCACTTCGCTTTGCTGCCCAATTAAAACTGTTTTTAAGTTGTTTATTTTCGCCCCCGTTTTGATATATTCAACGGTTTCAGTGTCTCGCGGATAGAAGCTTAAACAGTGTTCTGGTCTTGGGGGATAAGGCTTAAAAGGAATTTTTGCAATGTCATCAAACACAAAGTGTACAACCCTATATACTCTAACAAACTGCATTAAACTTTGACTTGGTTTAAATTCTGATAATACCATGGCATTTAATCGTTTTTGTTGGGATTTTCTGTTTTTAGGTGGAGAAAAAGAAACGATCCTGTTTTTTCGGTTGATTAAATTTTATCCCACAATTTAAGGTTTTTTTTGGAGATTATTGGTTTAGGCTAAAGTAAAATAAGCCAATTGATAGTGCTTCTTTTTAATTTGATAGTGCCTTATAAAGTATTCAAAGATAGTTGACAAATTTTAGAATATCTTTAGGAAGACCAGCGTATTTTGAATGATGAATAGGCTAATCAATAACATCAAAAAATTGTATTCCACAAGGGGTTTGAAGGAAAGCGATTAATCACTATTTTTGCTGACCAAAAAACACACATTATGGCTAAAGCTGGAGATTTAAAAACTGGAAATATTATACGTTTTAACGGGGAGTTAGTAACGATAGATGAGTTAATACACCGTACACCAGGCAAAGGCGGTGCTTTTTATACTGGTAAAATGCGCAACATTAGATCTGGAAGAATTATTGAGTTGCGAATGAGAACGGATGAAGAGGTGGAAATATGCAGAGTTGAAACCAATGATTACCAATATTTATATCCAGAAGGTGATTATTTTGTGGTAATGGATAATAATTCTTACGAGCAGTTTAGCGTTGAAAAAGCGTTGTTTGGTGATGCTGCAAGGTTTTTAAAAGAAGGGATGAATGTGATTGTTTCTTTTGAAAGTGATGAACCAATTTTAGCAAAAGCGCCTAATAACGTAGAGCTAGAAATTGTTTACACAGAACCAGCCGTTAAAGGAGACACCTCTACCAACGCATTAAAAAACGCGACTGTAGAAACCGGAATTGAGATTAAAGTCCCTTTGTTTGTAAACCAAGGAGATAGGGTGAGAGTGGATACAGCAACCGGCGCTTACATTGAAAGAGTGAAATAAGATTTTTTACGATAAACAAGAAAAGGGCTTCATTTTAATAAATGAAGCCCTTTTTTATTCCTTTTAAATTGGATTATAGATTGAGTTTTTTTGAAAATCACTTTAACTCTTCGTAATCTACAAAATCTCCGGCTTGGTCTAATTTTGGCTTTTTCTTTGGCGCAGGAGGCACAAATTCTACTGATATGGTGCCTTGTGGTTTTTCTGTTGCAGCATTACCATTTTGATAAGCTTGTTGTTGCTTATTCATTTTATCTTGCATTTTACTAACGGCTTTCTTAAAAAGAAAAGGTAAAAAAATACGACCTAATATCCTTAAAATATAAATTATGCTGATAGCAATAATTAAAAATCTTAGTAATCCCATGTGATGCAAATATAATTTTTTAACTTAATTTGACTATTATTCTTAAGCAATGTTACTTTCCAAACTTTTCGTCCATCATTTTCTCCAATGCAAACATTTCATCCCTCAATTTTGCTGCCAATAAGAAATTCATTTCTTTGGCCGCAGTTTGCATTTCTTTTTTGGTGTTTTCTAAAGATTTTTTGAGCTCAGGTTTGGTCATGTATTGCACAATTGGGTCGGCGGCTAAACTTGCTTCGGCATTGTCGCCAGTGTAAATTTGTTGTACCCCACCTTTAAAATCCATGACTGATGTTTGCTCAATTATGGCTTCTCTAGATTTTCCTACAGTTTTTGGCGTAATGCCGTGTGCTTCATTGTATTTAATTTGTTTTTCTCTTCTACGGTCGGTTTCTTCCATGGTGATACGCATAGAGTTGGTTATTTTATCTGCATACATAATTACCCGTCCTCGGTCGTTACGGGCTGCCCTTCCAATAGTTTGAATCAATGATCTTTCTGAACGTAAAAAACCTTCTTTATCAGCATCTAAAATAGCCACCAAAGAAACTTCGGGCAAATCTAATCCTTCTCTTAATAAGTTAATCCCAATTAAGACATCAAATTCGCCCAAACGCAAGCCCCTTAAAATTTCTACCCTTTCTAAGGTTTTCACTTCCGAGTGGATGTATCTCGCTTTAATATTTAACCTGTCCATATATTTAGCCAGCTCTTCGGCCATTCTTTTGGTTAAAGTAGTCACCAAAATACGATCACCCATTTTTATGGTTTTATCAATTTCATCTAACAAATCATCAACCTGGTTACCTACCGGACGAATTTCTATAATAGGATCTAATAAACCTGTTGGCCGGATGACTTGCTCTACAAAAACACCTTCTGTTTTTTCTAATTCGTAATCTCCGGGCGTGGCACTTACGTAAATGGTTTGTGGCGCTAGCGTTTCAAACTCATTAAAATTTAATGGGCGGTTATCTAAAGCAGCCGGTAAACGGAAACCATATTCTACCAACGACAATTTTCTTGATCTATCGCCCCCATACATCGCTCTAATTTGTGGAACAGTAACGTGACTTTCATCAATCACCATTAAATAATCATCCGGAAAATAATCTAACAAGCAGAAAGGACGGGCGCCGGGTTTTCTTTGATCAAAATACCTTGAGTAGTTTTCTATACCAGAACAATAACCTAATTCTCGCATCATTTCCATATCGTAATTGGTGCGTTCTTCTAATCTTTTAGCTTCTAAAAATCGGCCTTCGCTTTCAAACTGCTTTTTTCTATCTACCATGTCTTCTCCAATTTGGTGAAGTACGCTGGTAAATCGGTCTCTTGGCGTAACAAACAAATTAGCAGGGAAAATAGCCACTTGGTCCATTTTCTCAATTGTTTTTCCGCTAGCGGGGTCAATTACGCTCATTTCTTCCACATCATCTCCAAAAAAAGAAATGCGATAAGCTAAATCTAAATAGGCCGGGTAAATATCCACGGTATCGCCTTTTACTCGAAAAGTTCCTCGTTTAAAATCGGCGGTGGTACGGGAGTATAAAATTTCTACTAAGCGATGTAAAAAAGCATTTCTGCTGATTCTGGTCCCCACGCCAAACTTGAAAACCGAGTTAGAAAAATCCTCTGGGTTACCCATACCATAAATACAAGAAATGGAGGAAACCACAATCACGTCTCGCCTACCCGACATTAATGCTGAAGTAGTTCTTAACCTCAGTTTTTCAATCTCTTCATTAATCTGAAGATCTTTTTCTATGTATGTATTAGTGGTGGGTAAAAAGGCTTCGGGCTGGTAATAATCATAATAAGACACAAAATAATTAACCGCATTTTCAGGAAAAAACTGCTTAAACTCTCCGTAGAGTTGGGCGGCAAGTGTTTTGTTATGGCTTAAAATCAAAGTAGGCTTTTGGGTTTGCTCTATTACATTGGCAATGGAAAATGTTTTACCAGAGCCCGTAACACCTAATAAAGTCTGATAGTTTTCTCCACTCTGCACTCCTTCTACCAATTGTTTAATGGCTGTAGGCTGGTCCCCGGAGGGAGTATAATCAGAAGTAATTTTAAAATCCATGTGTCAAATATAAATATTTAGGAATTTGGACAGGCCATTAAAAAAGGGATTCATCCTTACAGACAAATCCCCTCGTCAAACCTTATACATGAACATTGCTGTTCACCTTATCAGACGTAAAAAATTCGCTTTTAGTTTACCAGATTTTAAAAAAGGGTTGTTTTTTACTTTCAGATGTTTTATGGGTTTGATTTCTTAATAATTGATTTCCATTAACAATGTATTAACACCAATGCTAGATTATTCACAAATTGATTATTCACAATTTTTACTGAGGAAATGTACGCCCCCTAGCTTCGCAAGAAAATAATTTATATTGAAAACACTTAAACACCTCCGCAAAGCAAAGTTTATTTTGCTGCTCATTTTTACTTTTATTGTAAATGAAAGTTTTAGTCAACAACCTGTTGTTTCAGGTATTATTACTGACAACAAAGGAAATCCATTACCAGGTGTTAGTGTTTTAGGAAATAAAATAGCTACCGCCTCTGATGTTGATGGAAAATTTAATTTTAAATTATCTGCTGTTGTTAATGGCGATGTTCTTGAATTTAGATACTTGGGATTTGTGAGTCAGAAAGTGACTTATAACTCCAATAAAAGTTTAAAAATTGTTCTTGAAGAGGATATTAATAAACTGAGTGAAGTGGTGGTAACGGCTCTTAACATTAAAAGAGAACAAAAGTCTTTAGGATATGCTACCCAAACTATTTCAACAGAGCAGTTAAATGATTCTCGCTCTAATAACTGGGCAAGTGCTTTATCTGGCAAAATTGCTGGTTTAAGTTTATTATCATCCGGCTCCGGACCATTAAATTCTACTCGCATTGTGTTAAGAGGGATAAATTCTTTAAATCCAGATGGCAATCAAGCTTTAATTGTTATTGACGGAATTCCTGTTGGTGGTGGTTTGGTATCTTCAGGAGTAAGCAATGCTTATGGCGCTGGAAGCGGAAATGATATCCCAGTTGATTTTGGAAATGGAATTGCCGATTTAAACCCAGATGATATTGAAAGTATTACGGTATTAAAAGGATCTGGAGCAGCGGCACTTTATGGCAGTAGAGCACAAAATGGCGCTTTAATGATTACCACAAAATCTGGCGCTAGAAAAGGAAAAGGCTTAGGTATTACTATTAATTCTAACACCAGTTTAAATGATGTTTTAAAATGGCCTGATTTTCAATTTGATTATGGACAGGGTACAGGTACAGCCATTAAACCAGCAAGTGAACTTTATTATTCTTATGGCGCATCTGCAGACGGAACCAGTACATCTGGAACAAGTAGTGCATTTGGACCAAGATTTAATGGACAAAGTTATTTTCAGTATGATCCTATATTAGAGGGGCAATCTGCCGAACGGAGGCCATGGGTGCCTTATAAAAATAACGTTAAGGGTTTTTGGCAAACAGGCTCTACCATTACCAATAGTGTAGCTTTAGAAGGGGGTAATGAAAAAGGAAGTGCTAGAGCTTCTATTACTCAAACTAAAAATAAGTGGATGATGCCAAACACTGGGTTTGAGCGTTTAACGGCTGCCGTGAGTTTGAATTATGCAATTTCTGATAAGCTTAAACTAGTCTCTAAAATAAATTACACCAATAAAAGCAGTGATAATTTACCGGGTACAGGCTACAACAATCAATCTATTTCTTATTTCATGATTTTTCAAAATCCTAATGTTGATTTAAACTGGTATAAGGACAAATGGAAAACGGGGTTGGTAAATATTGATCAGATTCATCCATTTAGTCAGTTTATAGATAACCCGTATGTTATTGCCGAGGATATGATTAACTCGGTTAATAATTATAAAACGGTAGGAAACATAGCCGCAACTTATGAAATAACTCCTAAACTCAGTTTTTTAATCAGATCTGGTTTAGACATGACCACGGAAGACCGAGCAACCGAAAGACCTTTTGGAACTGCAAATTATCAACGAGGATATTTTAAGCAACAAAATTTATTTTATTATGAAATGAATACCGACGCTTTGATAACCTATAAAACAGATATCGGCAGCGCATTTAAATTTAATACCTCAGTTGGTGGTAACCTGTTAAACCGTAAAACAACGGCAACCAACGGATCAACCATTGGATTAATTATTCCCGGAGAATTTAAGTTGAGCAATGGCATAAGTAGTCCAGTTTTAACTACCAATTACGAAAATAAAAAGGTAAACAGTGTTTACGGCTTAGCGGCCCTTTCTTACAAAGAAGTTGTGTTTTTAGATATTACAGGGAGAAACGATTGGAGCAGTACTTTGTCAAGAAAAAACCGTAGCTTCTTTTATCCATCTGTAAATACCAGCTTTATTTTAAGTGATATATTTAAACTACCAGCTCAAATATCATTTGCAAAATTAAGGTTATCTGCAAGTCAGGCTGGCAATGATACCGACCCTTACCTAACCAGTAAATACTACGGACAAAGTTTATTTGCCGGTTCGGCATCGTCTCCAACAACATTATACAATATTGATTTTAAGCCAGAGTCAACCACTAGTTATGAAGCCGGTTTAAATTACAGTCTTTTTAAAGGCAGATTAAGCATGGACTTTTCTTATTACAGCAACATCACCAAAGACCAAATACTTAGAGTTCCTTTAGATTATTCAACGGGCTTTAACAGTGCGGTTTTAAATGCGGGTAAAGTTAGAAATAGAGGCGTTGAAGCCAGCATTACAGCAATACCCGTAAAAACTAAATTTTTTAAATGGAATACCACTATTAACTGGTCAAAAAATCAAAATCGTGTGTTAGAACTTGCAGATGGAATTGGCGACAGACAAGATATTGGCTATGGTGGAAATGCCACTTTGCAAGCCAGAGTTGGTGGTACAACCGGAGATATTTATGGATTTGGTTTTGTACGTTCACCTGATGGACAAATTGTTTATAATGCTAATGGAACCACCGCCAGAGGCGCAGAAATACAGTATATTGGTAATGCTTACGCAGATTGGCGTGGCGGTTTAAGTAATGAGTTTTCTTATAAAAATTTTAGATTTAACTTTTTAATTGACGGGCAATACGGAGGAATAGTTTATTCACAAACTCATCACAAAATGAGCGAACAAGGTAAGTTAAAAAGCACTTTAGCTGGTAGAGAAGAAGGATTTGTGATAGGAGAAGGCGTTGTGTTAAATACCGATGGAACTTACAGCCCAAATACCACAAAAATTTCTCCAGCATCTTATTATGGAGATTTTTACAGAAGAGCAAATGTAGAGTCAAACAGCTTTGATGCCTCTTTTGTAAAATTACGTGAGGTAAGGTTTGAATACAGCTTGCCAAAAGCGATAAGTTCAAAAATTAAGATTAATCAAGTTACAGTTGGATTATATGGTAGAGATTTAGCCATGATTACCAATTTCCCAATGTTTGATCCTGAGACTGCGGCACTAAATGGCTCCACATTATTGCCAGGTATAGAAATGGGACAATTGCCATCTCAACGCACTTTTGGTCTTAACCTAACTATTAAATTATAAAATCATGATATTAAAAAAATATATAGCAATTGCCGTAATTACGCTTTGTACACTTAATTTTTCTTGCACTAAAGATTTTGAAGAGGTTAATTCCGACCCTAATCGCATCAGCCAAATTTCTCCGGGGTCATTATTAAACCCTATTGTATATGAGGTTTCGAGCTTTAATACCTTAAGAGCAGACGCATTTACTTTTGACATTATGCAAGTAGCGCTTCCTTATCCTAGTGTGGCTGGCGGTGTTCATCGTTATGATATCTCTGAAAGCGCTGGAAACTCTACATGGAGTACCTATTTCCGTTGGCTAAGTAATGTGAAAGAAATGCTTGCCACCTCAGAAAAAGCGCAAGATGTAAATTATCAAGCCATTGCCTTAACACTTAACGCTTGGATTTACTCTAATTTAACTGATTGTTTTGGTGACATTCCAATGGACGAAGCATCAAGCGGAGAAGTAGGGACATTTAAGCCTAAATTCAATACGCAACAAGAGGTGTACACAAAAATTATTGCCGATTTAGAGAAAGCAAATACGCTGTACAATACCGCTAAACCTATGGTTTACGCTACTGATATCTTATACGGAAATAGCGTGGCTGGCTGGAGAAAATTTACAAATTCGTTAAGATTAAGATTGCTTTTAAGAGTTTCTAAAAGAACAGAAATGGATGCTTTCACAAAAATGGCGGCCATAATAAATGATCCGACTGCAAATCCTGTTTTCACTAATAATAATGAAGGTGCGGTTGTAAAACTAAGCGGAGTTACGCCATTAATTTCTCCGTGGGGTAGAGCCATAGATTTCACTACTTTTAGAGCCACCGGTGGATTTTTCTTAGATAATTTAAATGCTTTCGCAGATCCAAGAAGAGCAAAATTTAACAGCTTTTCGAGAACATTAGCTGGCGCATCAACCGGAACGTACCAAGGTATTCCAAGTGGTTATTCCCCAAATGACCCAGCACCAAACTTTCAGCCATCAAACTTTAATGTAGCTTTGGTTACCGCTCCCATGAGCAATATTATTATGACTTATGCAGAAGTAGAATTTATAAAGGCAGAGCTGGCTCAAAAAGGAGTAATTGCTGCCGATGCAAAAGCAGCCTATGAAAAAGGAGTTAAAGCAGCCATTGAGCAATGGGGAGTAACCATGACGGCAAATTATTTTACGAGCGCTGCAACAGCATACAACGGAACTTTAGAGCGCATTATGCTTCAAAAATATTATGCTTTGTTTTTTAATGATTACCAACAATGGTTTGAATATCGCCGTACAGGGTTCCCTGTTTTACCAAAAA
>JBILPO010000335.1:0-3168 GCA_044373805.1 Pelobium sp. | reverse complement strand
ATTTGATCGTAAAACAGAGAAATTTAAGAAAATTATCCATTCTGCAAAAAATACTGAAAGCGCTGCCGATTTTATTACCTCCATATATAAAGATAAAAAAGGAAACATGTGGATTGGCAGTTCAGCCGATCTTAAACTTTATAAAGAAGGTAAATTCTTTAGTTTTAAAGTCTCTAACAAAAATAATAACGAAGTAAATAAAGTTAATTACTTATTTGAAGACCCGCATGGGTTATTATGGGTGAGTTTGGGGAAAGATTTAAGAAGATTTAACCCCATTAGTAAGACATTTATCTCTTTACCAGCAATACTTGAAAATAACAAAGAACTTAGAAAGGCCTTTATTAGGGTAATTAAAAAAGATCATTTAGGGAGATTATGGATAGGTACAGATTATTTTGGTGTTTTTTTATTTGATGAGAAACAAAATTCACTAGTCAATTTTAAGCATATCCCTGGCGACAAGAATAGTCTTCCTATTGATATAGTGAGAGAGATTTACATAGCTAATGACAATGAAGTGTGGATTGGCACAAGAGACGGTTTAGCCATTTATAATACTCAAGCCAAAACCTTTAAAAACTACAGCAATGATATTTATAATCCCTATTCCCTTAGTCATAATTCCATCAGGTCTATTCTTAAAGACCGGTCTGGTAATTTCTGGATTGGTACTTATGCAGGGGGCATCAATTTAATTACACAAGGAAACAATATGTTTTCTCTAATTAGTGAGCAGATAGGGAATAAGAATGGGTTAAGCTACCGGGTAATTAGTTCTATTATTAATGGAGACCAACATTCTCTTTGGGTAGGTACAGAGGGAGGTGGACTTAATTATATCAACCACAATTTATCAGTAATCAAAAAATATACTTTATTAGAAAACAGTACTGATGTTTCTGCCAATACTGTAAAATCTCTTTTAAAGGATAATGAAACTTTATGGATCGGAACTTTTAAAGGTTTTTGGAAGCTTAATATCAGCTCTAATAAATTAGAAAAGTATCTTATTCCTGAAAATAAAGGTGTTTATTCTTTAGAAAAAACCAAACAGGGAATTTGGTTGGGAACCAACGGATCGGGTTTAATTCTGATGAGAAATGACGGAACAACCGCAGTTTTTAAAAATAATATAAGTGATGAAAATAGCATTTGTGGAAACAGCATCACTAAAATTTATAAAGATGCTTTAGACCATTTGTGGATAGGTACAGACAGAGGATTAAATTATTATAATGGTAAATCATTTAAAAAATATTTGTACGATGCCAACAATCCTTACAGCATAAGCAGCAGTAGCATTCTCTCTGTTTTTATTGACAGTAAAAATCGTACCTGGATTGGGACCAAAGGTGGCGGTCTTAACTTATTTGATTCCAAAACACAAAGGTTTTATAGCCTAACCACTAAAGATGGTTTGTCAAATAATGTAATACAAACTATTTTAGAAGATGATAATGGCCATTTGTGGATGAGTTCTAATAAAGGGCTTTCTAAGCTAGTTATTAAAAACAACCAGCTCCCTTTTAAAAGCAATGACATAGAAATATCAAATTATTTTGCCGAAGATGGTTTACAAAGTAACCAGTTTTTAACTGGAGCCAGCAATAAAAACAGCAAAGGCGAACTTTTCTTTGGCGGCATTAATGGCATCAGTTATTTTAATCCAAAAGGGATCAGGAAGAATAGCAACCAGCCTATGGTTGTATTTACTGATTTACTGATTAAGAATAAATCAGTTGATATTAATTTCGAAGATGCTCCTTTAATTAACTCCATTAATGAAACCAATGAGGTTACGCTAAGCAATGACCAAGCTTTTATTACTATTAAGTTTGCAGGAATTAATTACACCAACCCAAATAAAAATCAATATGCTTATAAGTTAGAAGGGTTTAGAAATGATGATGACTGGCACAACGTTGGTAACCAGCGAACAGCAACTTATACTAACCTTGATGCGGGTACTTACGCTTTTAAAGTTAAATCTGCTAATAATGATGGGATATGGAATAATGAACCTAAGATATTAAAGATTATTGTTTTACCACCTTGGTGGAAAAGCTGGTGGGCATTTATCATTTATATCCTGCTCATTATGTCTTTGTTATATTTCTATTACTATTATTCTTTAAAAACTGCAAAGCTGAAGAATGATTTGGTTTATGAGTATTTGATAAGAAAAAAAGATCAAGAATTGTATCAAAGCAAGCTTAATTTCTTTACCAATATTTCTCACGAAATTAAAACACCTTTAACGTTAATATTGGCTCCGTTAGAAAAACTTTTGGAGTTTAACGAGGGAAATAATAGGGTACAAAACCAGCTTACCCTGATGAAGAGAAACGGAGAACGTCTTGTTCGTTTAATTAATCAGTTGCTTGATTTTAGGAAATTTGAAAGTGGGAATATGCAAATTCAGGCCGCAGAAGGAAACATCATCAGGTTTGTTAAAGAGGTAGTGCTTGCATTCCAATCTTATGCCCAGCATTTAAATATCAACCTAAAGGTAGAAGCAGATAAAAAGAGTATCAGGTTATGGTTTGACAGAGATAAATTCGAGAAAATACTCTATAACTTACTTTCTAATGCTTTAAAGTTTACCCGCAAAAATGGGGAAATCATTATTAGAATACGAGAAGAGTTAAGCCAGGATGCCTTAAATCAACCTTCATATATTATAATTGAGGTAATTGATAATGGGATTGGGATATCAGAAAAGTACATTGATAAAATTTTTGACCAGTTTAAACATTATGATGAAGATGGTTCTAACCTAAGTGGGAGTGGCATTGGTTTAGCTTTCACAAAAGGTTTGGTAGAGCTGCATCATGGAGACATCTTTGTTACAAGCAGGGAAGCAGTAAAAGAAGAGAATGGTTACACCTGCTTTACTTTAAGAATACCTTCAGGAAATGCGCATTTATTAGAAAATGAAATGATTGCTGATTATAAGGACAGTGAAAATATAGATGTTTATCATGATCTAAAAACTTTGGTCGCTCCAGAGTTTCATCTAGAAAAAAGAATAGAACGAGTTTTATCTTATCAGGATGTAGAAAAACCAATCATACTTTTTGTAGAAGATAATAATGATGTGATGGAATTCTTGGTTTCACATTTCGAAGATAAATTTCAAGTTCATAGTGCTTTTAATGGTAAAGA
>JBILPO010000334.1:0-3169 GCA_044373805.1 Pelobium sp. | reverse complement strand
TTATGGTTATACAGCTGTAAAATCTCCAAACTTAGATAAACTGGCAGAAAGAAGTACCATTTTTATGGCCAACTACTGTCAGCAAGCAGTTTGCGGTCCTACCAGGGCTAGTTTGCTCACTGGCTTGCGGCCAGATAGAACAATGGTTTGGGATTTAAAAACTTTGATTAGAGATAAAAATCCTGAAGTTGTAACTCTTCCTCAGCTTTTTAAGCAAAACGGCTATACTACTGCGGCTTTAGGAAAGATTTTTGATCAAAGAAGTGTAGATAAAAAGCATGATGAAGTATCATGGACTGAACCTTATAAAAATAAATACAAATATCCAGAAGCTTATGGTGCTCCGCTCTTAGGTCAATACCAAAATCCTGAAATGAAAAAAAAGTATGGAAATGCTAGTGAAGAAGATATGGCTGAGGTGAAAGTTTCTACAGAATCTGCAGATGTACCAGATGATGCTTACGCAGATGGGGCAATGATTAATGAAGCTGTTCAAGATTTAAGGAAATATGGTAGTGCTGGCAAACCTTTCTTTTTGGCAGTAGGTATTCGTAAGCCGCATTTGCCTTTTGTAGCGCCAAAAAAGTATTGGGATTTGTATAGCCGAGAAAATATTGAAGTTGCTACATGGCAAAAACCTGCTATCGACGGGCCTCAAATTGCTTATCACAGTTCTGGTGAATTAAGAGGTAACACAGATATTAAAGCTTTAGTTAAAGATGATGAGCAATTAAATTTAAGTGTTGACAAACAAAAAGAGCTCATTCATGGCTATTATGCCAGCATCAGTTACATGGATGCATTAGTTGGTAAATTACTTGCTGAGTTAAAATCATCAGGACTAGATAAAAACACCATTATCATTCTTTGGGGAGACCACGGTTGGCATCTTGGTGACCATAATCTTTGGAATAAACATTCGAATTTTGAGCAGGCCACTAGGGCGCCTTTAATGATTTCCTTACCAAATCAGAAGTCTAAAATTATTTATAATTCTATAACAGAATTTGTTGATGTATATCCAACTTTAGCAGAATTAGCAGGTTTACCAACAGCAAATAATTTGGATGGTAAAAGCTTAGTTTCTTCTTTAAAAGGAGAAAAACAAGCGGTCAAAGAATTTGCAATTAGCCAATACCCAAGAAACAAGGATAAAGAAAACTATATGGGATATGCTTTAAGAACTAAACAATACCGCTTTGTAGAATGGATCAAAGATTTTAGAACAACACAAAAATTTGATCCTTTAAGTGTTCATGCTATAGAATTGTATGATTATGATAAAGATCCTTTAGAAACAAAAAACCTAGCTAATGATCCTGCCTACAAAAAAATTAAAGAGGATCTTACTAGAAAAATGCATGCATTTTATGCAGAACAATTAGCTAAAATAAAATAATAAACCAATCCTAAACAAAGTTTTAATGAATAGTCGTAAGATCGTATTAAGTGTTATATCTGTAATTTATTTATCCTTTTCTGTTAATGCTCAGGATGTAAAAAAAGCATTTTCCCATGCAGAAACACAAGGAACAGAAATGTTAAAACAAATAAGTTTGTTAAAAGGTGTGAAATCTGAGGACATCAAAAAACAACTTCTTGTTTCTCCTCGCACTTTAGAAGAAGGCGTACTTAAATTAGTTCCATCCAAAGACTGGACAAGTGGTTTTTTCCCTGGGGAGCTTTGGTATTTGTATGAATATACTAAAAACCCTGAATGGTTGGCGGCAGCAAAGGCTTTTACTGCCAATATTGAGCAAGAGAAGTTTAACGCAGGTACACATGATATGGGCTTTAAAATCTATTGTAGTTTTGGCAATGGCTATAGGTTAACCAAAGACGAAAAATATAAAGAAGTAATTATTCAGGCGGCTAAAACCTTAGCTACCAGATTTAATCCTAAAGTTGGCGCCATAAGATCTTGGGATCATAATAGTGATAAATGGGATTTCCCTGTCATTATTGATAACATGCTTAATCTTGAACTACTTTTTGAGGCCACAATACTTACTGGCGATTCTAGCTATCATAAAATTGCAGTAACACATGCGAATACTACTTTAAAAAATCATTTCAGACCAGATTATAGTACTTATCATGTAATTAGTTACAACCCACAAACTGGTGCTGTGGAGAAGAAAAATACTCATCAAGGTTATTCACATGAATCAGCATGGTCTAGAGGGCAAGCTTGGGGTTTATATGGTTATACTTTATGTTATCGATACACAAAAAATAAAGCTTATTTAGAACAGGCCCAAAATATTGCTAAATATATTTTTACACACAAAAACTTGCCTTCAGATTTAATTCCATATTGGGACTTTGATGCTCCAGAAATACCAAAAGAACCTAGAGATGTCTCTGCAGCTACGGTCATTGCTTCAGCATTATATGAGTTAAGTACTTATAGTACTGATACCAAATCATATATAGAAAAAGCAAACAAAATTCTTAAAAATTTGGCTAAAAGTTATAGTTCAGAAAATGGCGCTAACAAAGGTTTTTTATTATTAAACAGTACGGGTTCTAAGCCTAACAAGGGAGAAGTTGATGTGCCTCTAATTTATGCAGACTATTACTACTTGGAAGCATTGCTAAGATTCAATAACTTAAAAATGAATTAGCAATTTAGATTTAAATCAATTTTTAAAAATTTAAAAGGATTTTTCAGTCGTAAATTAAATAATACAGCAAAGACATTTATCTAATATTTAAGGGTTCAGGCGAAGAGCTCATGAGATTAGATTGGTTTGCTTTTTACAAATAAAAAGAGTTAACAAAAAAAATAAATATTATAAAATATAGCAAAATGAAATTTAGAAAATATTATGTTTCTGCCTCAATAATTATAGGTTTTACATTAATTGCAGCCACGTTAAAAACCACTAAAAATGTACTCATCATAGGTGATTCTATCTCAATAGGATATACCCCTTTTATAAAAGAAGCTTTAGGAACATCAATTAATTTAGAGCATAATCCTGGTAATGGTGGGTCAACTGTAAGGGGAATGCAAAATATTGAGAAATGGCTTGGAGATAAAGAGTGGGATGTGGTGATGTTTAATTTTGGCTTGCATGATATGGTTTATAAAGATTCTCTCAATAAGTATGATGTAGCAAATGGAAAGGTTTCCGTTTCTTTAGTTGATTACAGAAATAATATG
>JBILPO010000333.1:0-3187 GCA_044373805.1 Pelobium sp. | reverse complement strand
ATTAGCCAATGCCTTCGCTGTTATTTATTTATTCCTTCATAAAAACAAACCTAAGCCATTAGTTTTTGGCGCTTAAAAAACCCCTACCAGAAATTATACTGACAGAGGTTTTTAAATATTTTAAATAATTGACGCTTAGAATTTTAATCCTAATCCCACTTGCCAAACCTGGTTTTTAAATTCGGGAGTTGACGTTGTACCATTCTCGTTATTTTTTTGAAAATCTAAAGCGTAACGTCCGTTTAAACTCACTTTCTGGGTAATATCAAACCCAGCACCTAAAACCCCGCCCAAAATGCTTTTCTTAAATTGATCTGCGTCATCTTCAATAGTAGTTTGTTCTGCAGTTCCAAATGTACCTTCGTATTTATTAGTAGTTTTAGATAAGAAAGACACTTGCGGACCTGCATAAAGATTAAAGCCTTTTACGACTTCAATTTTGGCTAAAATTGGCACTTCTATCCAACTAGTTGTTTGTGTTAAAGTACCATTACTTAATATGCCAGTCCTATCAGATTTGTATCCTTTTTGAGAAAACATCAGCTCAGGTTGGAAAGACAAACGATCTATAATTGGAATGCTTACAAAAATACCAGCATTAAATCCGGTAAGGTAATCGGTCTTAAAATCAGAGTCGTCTGTTTTAATAATGTTGCTAAAACTAGCACCACCTTTAACACCAAAACTTAGTTGGTTCTTAACCTCGTTACTTTGAGCGTTTGCCCCTACTGCAACCAGCAGGATAAAAGCACCTAAAAATATTCTTTTCATTTCTTTCTAATTTATTTAGGCTAATAGAAAGAACTGTGCCAAACCTTAAGAATTTTATAATTGCAACCCGCTAAATTTTGTCATTTAATTGATATTGAAAACATTTTATTACCCCATAAAGGCAATTACCATCTATATTTGATGTTTCTTTGCGGGTATTGAAGTTAAAGAAAACCTGTAGTTTTGAGGCTACAAAAAACAAAACCAATCATACATGGATTTCAATTACATTATATTTCCCTTAATTTACATCTTCATAAATTTGTTTTTTATTTTCATCATCCGTTCTTTTATCAAAAAAAGAATAGATGATAAAGTGATGACCTGGTCTTATAGCATATCTATTAGTTTAGGAATCACTTTTATTCTTACCATATTATTTTTAATGTTTTTCGCTAAAGAACTGTTTAAATATTAAGTTAAACTCATGAAGAAATCTCTAATCATTATTGCTTTTTTATCAGCCATTTGTGCGGTAAATTCTAAAGCTCAAAAGGTTACTCCTTATATAGAAACGTTGCAGAACCCTAACCAATGGGTAGATTCTGTTTATAAAAAAATGACCCGAAAGTCGAAAATTGCGCAATTATTTATGGTAAGGGCACATTCTAATTTAGGAAAAAAATACGCCGATTCTGTTGGAAATGTAATACGTAAAGAGCATTTAGGCGGGGTGGTTTTCTTTCAAGGCGGACCAATTAGACAAGCTTTAATATCTAATCAATATCAATCTTTTTCTAAAATACCATTAATGGTGGCTATGGATGCCGAGTGGGGTTTAGGAATGCGCTTGGATAGTACTATTGCATATCCTTATCAAATGACTTTAGGTGCTATTCAGGATAATTCTTTACTCTATAAAATGGGGCAAGAAGTAGCCAAAGACTTCAAACGAATGAAGATGCAAATTAATTTTGCGCCAGTAATGGATGTCAACAATAACCCCAAAAATCCAGTCATCAACTTTCGTTCTTTTGGCGAAAACAAATACAACGTCGCTCAAAAAGGAATTGCTTACATGAAAGGGATGCAAGATACCGGTATATTTACCACCGCGAAACATTTCCCCGGCCATGGTGATACCGACGTTGATTCTCATTATGATTTACCCCAGCTAAACTTTAGCCCGGCAAGGTTAGATTCTTTAGAAATGTATCCATTTAAACAAGCTTTTAAAGAAGGTTTAAGTGGGATTATGGTAGCCCACATGAATATCCCTGCTTTAGATAACACCCCAAATATCCCCTCTACACTCTCAAAACCTATTGTAACCAATATTCTTAAAAACGATTTAGGTTTTAAAGGCTTGGTATTTTCAGACGCTATGGGAATGAAAGGGGTAGTGAAATTTTTCCCTAAAGGCGAAGCTGATGTAATGGGCATAATTGCAGGAAATGATGTGTTAGAGCTTTCTGAAAATAGCGGCAGAGCTATCAAATTAATCAGAAAAGCAATTCATCAAAAACGTATCAAATGGGCAGACATTAACCAACGTGTAAAAAGAATTTTGGAAGCTAAGTATTGGATGGGCTTGCATCAAATTCAACCCATTGATACCACAAATCTTATTCAAGATTTAAAGCGGCCAGAAGCTTTACAACTTAAGCAAGAATTAACTGATGCGGCAGTTACTGTTTTAAAAGGAACCGAACTTTTCCCTTTACGCAATGATTTTGTGCGTAAAACTGCCATATTAAGTATAGGTCCAAAAAGTATCACCAACTTTAGTAGCGCCATCAAAAAAGCACATCCAGAAGCTACTATCTTTACGGTATCCAAAGACATTAGCACCAAAGATTTAGACGCTGTACAAACCGAATTGCAAAAATACGATCAAGTGGTGATGGCCATACATGACACTCGCTTGCGTCCGGCCGGCACCTTAGATTACAACAATGCTTTAAAGCTATTCATCACTCAAACAGCTAAATTAAATGCCATCTCAATAGTATTTGCTAACCCTTACACCATTGCCGGCTTACCCGGAATAGAACTAAGTAAAAGCTTAATTATAGGCTATCAAAACTCTATAGAAATGGAAAATTCGGCCTCAAAAGTAATTTTAGGAACCTTAAAAGCTAATGGAAAGTTACCAGTAACCATCAATGGCTTTTTCAAATATGGCGACGGCATACAAATGAAATAAATTTTGAAAAACAAAGCTAGAATTATTAAAGTTCCGCTAGCCCCGCTTTCCATTACAAATCCTCGCCCATTAGAAAAAAATGGGCTGTGGGTTTTTCATTTCAATCAGGTTTATTTAACTCCATTTCTTTTGTTTTAATATTAGCCTATTCCCTATATTTATAGCTATGCAAAATCATCTAGCCAAATACAATCAAAACTTTTTAGCCGCCTTAGAAAGATTAAATCCTAACCAACTTAAAGCAGTTAACCAAACCGAAGGACCTGTTTT
>JBILPO010000332.1:0-3191 GCA_044373805.1 Pelobium sp. | reverse complement strand
AATCTCCTTTTGAAGTAGCCAAGTACCTTTGCGGCTACGTTTTCAAAAATTTTCAATACGTAAAAGGAATTACCACTGTAGAAACTACCGTAGATGAAATTTGGAAGCTTAGATCAGGCGTATGCCAAGATTTTGCTCATATTTTATTAGTGATGTTGCGTTACATGAATATACCAGCAGGTTACGTAAGTGGTTATATTTGCCCAAATAAAAACGGAATGAGAGGCGAGGGCGCAACCCATGCTTGGGTAGAAGCTTACTTGCCAGATTACGGCTGGTTAGGTTTAGACCCTACTAATAATTGCATTGTAGAAGACACTCATGTAAGATTAGCCGTAGGCAGAAACTTTGTAGATTGCAGCCCAGTTAAAGGAACCTATAAAGGAACCTCTCGCCATACTTTAGAAGTAAAAGTAAGCGTATCTTATGAAAATGATCCTATACCAAAATTAGAAGAAACTGAAGCAGACATTAGTGTTCATGATGCACCTATAAATTCTTACAGAAAGTTTATAGAAATGCAACAGCAATAGATTTTTTTTAATATTGATGCTAACATTTTAATCTACTAGTGGTATAACCATAAATAAAAACTATTTGATTGTAGGGCTTTTATTTAAGTTATTGCTCACTATTATCTTGAAACCTAAAATTTGTTGCCTTAGTTTAGACACTTTCTCAAAAAAAAATCTTATTTTTAAATAGAAATTATAAACCTAATTTCATTTTTATCGTACAAACAATTGCAGCGCTTGTGCAAAACGCTGTAAAAAGTATTTTAAATTACATTAGTCAGAATTTAAAATCTTTAAAGTTTTATTGTGTAGAAAACCCAAACTCAGAACGTGAGTTTGGGTTTTTGTTTTTAATCAAATTAGATATAGATATCATTTTCTATTTTGTCTATTTATTATCGGCTTTAGGCTTATTTAGTAGTTAACAACTTATAAGAATCTTACTTTTAAATTTGAATACACTTATTTAAAGTAAATAAATGAATAATTACAAAATTAGTCGTCTGGGATTACAGCTTATTTTAGTGCATGTTATCTTTTGGATTATGCTGGTTTTACCTCCTTTTTTATTTAGGTATAATGCCCCTTCCAACAGATTTACTGAGTATTCCTTATATCGCATATTAATTAGTAACGCCTTTTTGGCTTTGCTTTTTTACTTGAATGCTTTCTATTTTTTTCCTTCTATCTTTAAAAAAAGAGGAATTTGGATTTATTTATTGGTATTGATAGCCGCCATTGCCGGAATGTGGTTTCTATCTCAATATATAGATACAGAGCTTTTTCCGGGCAGAAGAAAATGGAATCGCTCTATTTTCCCTAACCTTATTTCCTACATTTTTATTTTAGGCACCAGTTGTAGCTACAGAATTATAACCGACCATCTGAAGCTTCAAAAAACAAATAAAGAAAGAGAAACTGAGAATCTTAAAACCGAACTTAGTTTTTTACGGTCGCAGGTGAGTCCACATTTTATGTTTAATGTGTTAAACAACCTAGTTTCTTTAGCCAGAAAGAAAAGCGATAAGATGGAGCCTGCTTTGTTGCAATTGTCGTCCCTTTTACGTTATATGCTGTATGAGGGAAACCATGACAGAATTAGCTTAAATCAAGAAATTAATTATTTACAAGGTTATATTGACCTTCAAAAATTAAGATTTGGAGATGATGTAGACATTGATTTTACTGTTGAAGGCAATCCCAACGACTTTAAATTAGAGCCTATGTTGTTAATTCCCTTTGTAGAAAATGCTTTTAAACACGGCATGGGGACTTTATTGCAACCAAAAATAAAAATAGCCATGGTGGTGCAAAATAGAAATCTGAATTTTAAAGTAGAAAATGATGTTGCCCCAGTTGGCGAAAGCAAAGATGCAAGTTCTGGTATTGGGCTAAATAATATTAAAAGACGTTTAGCTTTATTGTACGGAAAGCTTTATAGCTTAGAGGTGAAAGAAGAAAATCAAAAATATAAAGTTGATTTAAACCTAGAAATGCATGATTAGATGTTTGGTAGTAGATGATGAGCGTTTAGCAATTGAGTTAATTGAAGATAATATTAAGCAGGTTCCGTTTTTAGAGTTTGTTGGCTCTTGTAAAAACGCTATGCAAGCGCTTGAAACCTTACAAAAAGAAAAAATAGATCTCCTTTTTTTAGATATTCAGATGCCCGGCTTAAACGGTTTACAATTAGTTAAAAGCTTGGTTAACCCGCCAATGGTAATTTTAGTTACTGCTTATGAGCAATATGCTTTAGAAGGTTTTGATTTAGCCGTGATAGATTATTTACTAAAACCCGTTCCTTTTGAAAGATTCTTAAAAGCCGCAAACAAAGCTTATGATCTGTTTAACCTAAAACAACTGAGCAAAACAGAACAAAGCAGCGAAGATGACTACCTTTTTGTAAACGCCGATTATGCCCATATTAAAATTAAGTTAGAAGATATTGAATATATAGAGGGATTAAAAGATTATGTAAAAATCTACTTAATTCACTCCGATAAACCTGTAATTACCAGAATAAGTATGCGCTATTTGGAAGAAAAACTCAATAAGAATCACTTCTTACGGGTGCATAAATCCTATATCGCATCTTTAAACCACATGACAGCTTTTAAAAGAAATCATCTTATACTGCCCCATAAAGAGATCCCTGTGACAGATTTCTACCGAGAAGCATTAATACAACACATCAGCAATAAAAACCTTTAAAACTCATCTACCTCAAAATGGCTTTCATCTATTTTTAATCTAGGTAGGTATCAATAATTAATATTTACACTTAGAGTTGCTTAACATTGCACCAGTAAAATTGAATTTTAGAGTTTTTCGTATCACTAAAATGATACAAAACCTATCAATCAATTTGGCAACAATTACGTTAAAACATCATCTAAAAGATGAAAAATAAAAAGAAAATTAATGATTAATAAAATAATTTTAATGAAAAAAGTAATACTATTTGTGTTTTGTCTATTTGCTTTACAAAGCCTAAAAGCACAAACTAATATGGAAGTGAGCGGTGTAGTTAAAGATTCTACCAACACCACCGTAATTGGAGCCGCAGTAAAAATTGCCACAGCAAAAGACACTTTATCTGCTTTAACCAATGTAGATGGTGTTTTTGTGTTTGCTAACATTAAATCTTCTGTGTTTTCTGTTACAATATCTGCTTTA
>JBILPO010000330.1:0-3198 GCA_044373805.1 Pelobium sp. | reverse complement strand
TGTTAACTTCTCGAGATCATGAATTAACAGAAACTGTTGCCAACCGTGTAATAGAAATTACGCCAAAAGGTGCTTTAGATAAAATGATGGATTACGATGAATACATTACTAGCGATGTAGTGAAGCAACAAAAAGCCGAATTATATGGCGAGTTGGTTTAATCAATGTGCCGATTTTAAAATAGGTTAATTTGAAAATTACTATTAGATTTAAAAAACTAAATAAAACAATTATGAAAAAATTCTTTCAACTTTTGACTGTAGCTTGTTTAGTATCAACTATTGCTTTAGCACAAGAACCAAAAAGTGCGGCTAAAGGAGTGACTTATGGAGAGAAAATCTCTAAAAAAGGTGCTATTCCGGTGACTCAGTTAACTCAGAAAATGGGAGCTAATGAAACATTAACCACAAAAATTTCTGGTAAAGTATTAGAAGTATGTACTTCTAAAGGATGTTGGATAAAACTAGAAAACGGCACTAACGACCCAATTAGAGTTACTTTTAAAGACTACGCTTTCTTTATGCCAAAAGATTTAGTTGGTAAAACAGTAGCTTTAGATGGTTTCTCTAAAAAAACAGTTACACCTGTTGCAGAGTTAAAACATTTTGCAGAAGATGCAGGAAAATCTAAGGAAGAAATTGCTAAAATAACAGCTCCTAAAAACGAAATTAAATACGAAGCCAAAGGAGTTTTGGTATTGTAAATAAACTCAAATAAAATACATAAAAAAAGCTTTCAGAATATTCTGAAAGCTTTTTTTATGTATTTTCAAATCATAATTCGAAAATCTAAACTCTTAAATTTTAGTGTTGGTGTCCACCTTCTCCGTGAACATGACCGTGATCTAACTCTTCTTGAGTTGCAGGTCTTACTTCTTGGATGGTTCCATTAAAATGTAATTCGTGACCAGCCATTGGGTGGTTTAAATCTACTAAAACAGCATCTTCAACAATAGAAACTACTCTACCTTGAAATTGACCGCCATTATTATCCTGTAAAGGTAAAAGAGAACCAATTTCTGGCAAAGGCTGATCTCCAAACATATCTTTTGGAAGTGGAGCTACAGCTTTTTCATCATATTCTCCGTAACCATCTTCTGCAGAAAGTGAAAAAGAATAAGTGTCTCCAACTGCTAATCCAGTTAAATATTCTTCGAATTTTGGCAACATCATTCCTACACCGTAAAGGAATACTAATGGTTGCTCAACAGTTGCGCTTTCAACATGTTTTTTTTCACCTGCTTCGGTGACATACAAATCGTAGGTTAAAGTTACTACGTGGTTATTATCAATCTTCATGTGTTGGGTTTTTCGAAATGCCTTTTTACATTTCTATTCAAAAATTTGTTTAATTGCTTCACTAATATCACTCACTGGCAGCTGACAGGTTTTATCCTTACAAACAAAAATTCTGGTTTCGCCAACAAACTTATCTTTCAACAAAGGTAAAGTTCCTTGTTTACCTCCCAAAATAATCTTGTTTGGAATGTACAATTTTTCTAAATCTTTACGCTTTTGTGTAAAATCTGTACCTGTAACGGCTATTTCGAGTGTTCCTTTTACCTCTTCTAACAACAAAGAAGCCCAATTTGCATAGCCAGAACCATAAGATTTGATATGCGGAGCTACTGTTTTTAACAAATGACGGTATATTTTATCATATCGTTCCTGATCAAAAAACAAGGATAGCTTTTTAAGATTCCATGCCATTATAGAGTTTGAACCCGAAATCACGTTATCCATAATTTCATATTTACGAGCAATTAATGCTTCATCCTGATCTGAAGTGTAAAAGAACAAACCCGATTCATCATCTCTAAAATGATCTAAAACATAATCTGTTAAAGCTTTGGCTTGAAATAAATATTCTTCATTGAAAGTAACCTCGTACAAGTTGATAAATGCATCGATTAAAGCTGCATAATCATCTAAGAAACCATTAATGGTGGCTTTGCCGTTTTTGTAATTACGATAAATACCTCCATCTTCTTGCATCATGTTTTTTTGAAGAAATTTTACGTTCTTCAAAGCCATCTCCAAGAATTTTTCATCGGCGAAAGCCTGATAAGCATTTACCAATCCTTTCAACATTAAAGCATTCCAGCTGGTTAATATTTTATCATCTAAACCTGGATGAATGCGCTTATTCCTTATTTCTAGTAGTTTTTCTCTTGACCTTCCTAAGATAATATCTAATTCATCTAATGAAATTCCAAAAGCATCGGCAACAGCCTTCTTCTCTTTTCTAATCCACAAGTTATTAATGTGCTCTTCTTCCCAATTCCCATCCTCGGTTACCTCATAAAAAGTATTAAAAATCTCAGCATCAGCGCCTAAAATTTGGTCAATTTCTAATTTTTCCCAAGTATAAAACTTCCCTTCTATTCCTTCGCTATCGGCATCTAAAGCAGCATAAAAACCACCTTCTGGCGACGTCATTTCTCTTTGTAGCCAATCAAAAGTTTCATCAACTACTTCTTTATATCGTTCTTCTCCACACCATTTGTAAGCATCAGCAAACAAGCTCATCAGCTGACCATTATCATACATCATTTTTTCAAAATGCGGAATATGCCATTTGCCATCTACAGAATATCGGGCAAAACCTCCACCTAAATGATCATAAATCCCTCCGGCAGCCATTTTGTCTAATGTTAACCGAACAATAACATGGGCAGCTTCATCCTTTAATAAGTGAGCGGCTTTCATTAAAAAAGCCCAATTATTAGGCATCGGGAATTTTGGAGCTCGGTTGTGTCCACCTTCAGAAAAATCGAAAAGCATTTTCCATGGCTCTAAAATTTCTTGAAGATCTTTTAAGGTGTATTCTTTCTCTTTGGCTACAAAAGCTAATTTTTCTGAATTTTTTATTCCATCAGTCAATTTTGCAGCATAATCTTCAGCCTCAGCGGGTTTTGTATCGTAGAAGTGAGCCAAATTGGTAAGTAAATTCATCCAATCTTGCTTGGGAAAATAAGTACCTCCGTAAATGGGTCTTTGATCTGGCAAACAGAAACAATTTAGTGGCCAACCTCCCCTGCCGGTCATTAATTGAACGGCATTCATATAAATCTGATCAATATCTGGTCGCTCTTCTCTATCAATCTTAATGCAAACAAAAAACTGATTCATCAGCTTGGCAACTTCCTCGTTTTCAAAGCTTTCATGCTCCATCACATGGCACCAATGGCAAGCCGAG
>JBILPO010000329.1:0-3204 GCA_044373805.1 Pelobium sp. | reverse complement strand
ATTTTGAAGAGATAGTAAGGTTCAGTTCCTTTAATTTTTGAGTAGGATCTGCTAAATGAATTTTTGGGTTTTTAGTGTCTGTATTTTTCACCAGAATAATACAAGGCTGATCTACCTTAACAGTAATATTTCCATCTGTTAAAACACCAGCTTCATAAAACACCACCTGCAAAATATTTAAAGGCTCATTTTTTACAGCCTGCATGGTTTTAGAATTAGCTAAAATTTTTATTTCCTGTTGCTTGTCAGTCTTCATTTGTTGTTGACTTATTCCAGGTGTAACAATATAAGCATAAGTTGCATCAACAGGGTCTACCCCATGATTAAACCATATTTTAAACACCTTACCTTCTATTGCTGCTTTGGAACGATTAGCATTAATGATTGCCCAACTTCCTTTTTGCTTTTGATTGGTGATTTGCAGCTGAGCCGAATCTGGAAAATAATAGCCTATGCTATCATGCCATATCCAACTGGGGTTGCTGATGCTTTTTTTTGATTTCACCCTGCTGAGTTTTTCATCGGCGTAAGCCAAAACGTTACCTTTTAACCAACTTTGATTTACCGTTGTTACTATGTTTTGTATAGCAAAACTGTTAATACCTGCACCTAAACACACCACTTGTTTATCAAAGAAAAACCAAGCTTTTTTAGCGGTTACTTCATTATAATTAAAATTGTAAACTGAAGCGCCATATAAGCTATCTGACACGCCACCTGTGAAAGAACCTAGCCCTCTTTCTCCCCATTCAATGGTAAAAGGCTGGTCTTGTTGATAATCTCGACTGGTAATCCCTGGTATTTTATCCCATTCCCAAATGGGCATGATGTTAAAATATTCTGCCCCACTACGTTGAATATTGGTAGATCCATCTGGTAAAAATTTACCTAAGAGATTTTCATTATTCCCTACCTCGGCTCTTACCGTACGCTTTGAAACTGACCGAACATTGAAAGAATAAGCTGGGCGGGTGTGCAGGGTATAATCGGCTTTCCAAAAGTGAGTGTTACTTGGTAATATTTTAAAAGAAGGATCTCTTATTTGATTGATACGATCTTGAGCCTCATTAATTAGGGCTGTATTTTCTGGACTCGCCTTTTTAGCCAATCCCAATAAGGAGTTATTTACTGATGCCTCGGTAATACTTTTTTTATCTAAAATATCATTTCGGGATATCCCTCTGCCCTCGGTATTAAAATCAATGAATTTCCCTCTAATTGTTTTTAAATAAGAATTGATTAAATAGTTATTCAGGATTTTTAATTTATCAGCGGATAGCGCATAAATAGTTCCTTGCACCCACGAAGCCACTTTATATTCGCCTTTTAAAAATACCTCGCCATAACTGGCTATTTGCAATTGCGAACCATGTTGTAAATAAGAATAATCATACTGTAACCCTTCTTTGCTGGTAAAAGAAATAGGATAAAAAGCTTGCTCTAGAGCCGCAGACATTAATGTTTTATCTTTTGTGATACATGCCCTGTACAACATGTGGGTTGCAATATCTACTTTATTGGCCCCAATAGATTTATAAACATTACCCTGTTTCATTCTTTGTAGTAAAGAATCTTGTAAAGAAACGGGGAGCTGCAATTTGTTGTGATTTAATAAAATTAAGATTTCTCCGATAGCAGTGGGAACGGCAATATCATTTTGAAACCAATTATTACTACTAGGATTTTGGGCATACCAATACCTTAATCCACTTTTGATACCTGTTAAAACTTCTTGATTGTTAAAGTATTGATTATCCTTAATTACATACCCCAAAGCAAGATAATTAAGCCGTTTTAAATGTAAAAGTGGCGGCCAAGCAGTCTCAATTGTTGACGAGTAATTAATATCTGCATAGCTCCCGTTTTTTTGAAGCCGAGGCCAATCTGTAGCTATTGAGCTGGTTAAAAGATCATTCTTTACCTCGGCTTTTAGATGTTGCTCAATTTTAGATTGGATAATTTGGAACTCATCCTGCCCATACAATTTGCAAAAAGCAATCATTAAAATCCCTATCAGGGTATAGGTCTTGATTATCGCTTTCCTCATCAAATTAAAACTTATCTCTTAACTAATTTAGGGGCAGCAGACATTTGAAAAGTTAAAGTCCCACCATCCATCATTTCTTTGTGAGTAATGTACAAACGATTTAAAGTTTTACCATTTAAGGTTACACTTTTAACGTATACATTTTTTTGAGATTGATTTTTCACATCAATAACAAATTGCTTTCCGTTTTCTAAATTAATTTTTGCGTTGATCACAGAAGGACTTCCAATATCGTATCTATCTGAAGATGGCGATACGGGATAAAATCCTAATGAACTCATGATATACCAAGCGCTCATTTGCCCGCAATCATCATTACCACCTAACCCATCAGGACCATTATGGTATTGTTTTTCCAAAATCATTCTCACTGTTTTTTGTGTTTTCCATGGTTGAGATGTCCAATTATATAGATAGGCTACATGGTGTGCGGGTTCATTCCCATGTACGTAATTGCCAATAATTCCTTCTCTGGTGATATCTTCTGTATGCGCAAAAAACTCATCGGGTAAATCCATGGTAAAAAGAGAATCTAAATGAGGAATAAATTTCTTTTCGCCCCCCATAGTTTTAATCAGTTCAGCCGGGTTGTGCGGAACATAAAGACTGTAATTCCATGTATTTCCTTCTATAAATCCCTGACCTTCGGTTTCTAACAAATCAAAGTTTTTTCTAAAACTGCCATCTGCTAAACGGGGTCTCATAAAACCTATAGAAGCATCATAAACATTTTTCCAATGCGTAGAGCGTTTCAAAAACTCGTTATAAACATTGGTGCGGCCAAGTTTTTGTGCCAGCTGAGCAATACACCAATCATCATAAGCATATTCTAAAGTATTAGAAACCGAGGTTCTGTTATTTTCTGATGGGATATATCCCTTGTCTATATAGTCGCCAATTCCTTCATAATTACGTTGATTTGCGGTGGCAATACAGGCATCTAAAGCTTTGTTTGCATCCCCAGTAAAAACACCTTTGATGATAGCATCTGCAACTACAGAAACGCTATGGTAACCGCTCATGCACCAATTATCATTAGCAGAATTAGACCAAACGGGCAACATAGGCAATGGGCTTTGATCAAAATGAGCCAGCATTGATTTTACCATATCATCATTTCGCTTGGGCTGAATAATATTGAATAATGGATGCAAAGC
>JBILPO010000328.1:0-3205 GCA_044373805.1 Pelobium sp. | reverse complement strand
ATTATGCTAACGGTGCTGCTTACGGTTATGATGCTTTAAATAAATATGGAGAGATTAGTACTACACAAGCAGGTGTAAGTATTATTCCAAATGAAGTAATTTATACTCCAGGTTGGACAGAAAGTGGCTTAATAGCCGATGATAATAAAACAATTTCTTACCGTATTAATCCAAGTATTTCTTATTTAATTACCGATAAGTTAAAAGCTACTTTAGACTATAAAAGAGCAGGTGGAACTACCACTTACCAGTCTACTAGTCGTTACAGATTAAAGAATTTAAGTGTTGATCAGTTTAGGGCAGAGTTAAAATCTGATAAGTGGTTTTTAAGAGCCTTTAGAACAGAAGATCAAGGTGCTGATTCTTATGATTTAAGTTTCTTAGGTTCAAGAATGGCAACATTAAATCCTACAAAAGCAGGTTTACCTGCACTTCCAGGTGGTGCAGCTAGCTATACCGCTTTGTTTTTTGGTACTTATGGTGGTGCATTACAACAGGGTGCAACTCCAGCTCAGGCTTATACAGCTGCAACTGCCACTTGGCCAAAAGAAGGTTCTGCGGCTTTTAATGCTTTGCGTAAATATAATACAGAACTTAACCAACCATCAGGATCTAGGTTACCAATTAACTCTATCATGACAGATGTGAGTGGGCAATATCAATTTGGTTTTAAATTTGCCGATGTTATTGTGGGTGGTGCTTACAGAGCTTTTGGTTTAGCTTCAGAAGGAGCAGTTTTTGAAGATGCGGTAGGCGGAGAAAGAATTAAAAACAACGAATTTGGGGTTTATGGTCAAGCAGCAAAAACTTTTTTCAAGGATGCTTTAAAATTTCAAGTAGCCGGTAGATTAGATGATTTTAAAAATTTCGATTCTAAATTTTCTCCAAGAGCTTCAGCTGTTTATACTTTTGGTAAAAAAAGACAGCATAATTTCCGCTCTAGTTACGGGGTAGCATTTAGAAGTCCAACTCAAATAGATCAGTACATCCGTTTAGATATTGGTAGTGCACTATTACTAGGAAACGTGAGAACAGGATTTAATGGTTACAAAACATCTTTATTAACTCAAGGAAATCCAGCGGCTAACATTGGTGCTGTTGCAGGTGGTTCTACTGCTTTTAATTATACTGCACCAAGATTAGATTTAGAGCAAGTTAGAACGTTTGAAGTAGGTTACAAATCTGCTGTTACTGATAAATTATATTTCGACATTACTTATTACAGAAGTGATTATGATAATTTTATAGGTGCTCAGCCTTTTGTTGGAAATACAGATGGGTCAAGACCAACAATCCCACAAACTTTAGTGGCTATTGGAGCAGCTCCAGGTACAGACGGGTTAACTCGTAATCGTTTAAGTGATCCAACCAGTTTAACTAGAATAATTCAGGTTTGGTATAACAATGAGCAAAAAGTAACCACACAAGGCGTGAGCTTTGGCTTAGGTTACAACTACATGAAAGAATTAAACTTTAATGCTAATTATAGTTATAACAAAATTGGTGATTTGCCAACAGGATTTTTAGCTTTCTACAATACTCCAGAAAACAAATTTAACATTGGCGTTGACGGAGAATTTAAGAAAAAACTAGGCTATAATGTAAACTACAGATGGCAAGAAGGCTTTACTTATGAGTTTCCATTTGACATAGGACATATTCACAGTATTGGAACATTAGATGCAACTGTAAGTTATAAATTAGATAAAATGAAATCAACCCTTCAGTTAGGAGGCTCTAATTTAACAGATGCTTACAATAAACAAATTTGGGGAGGACCAAATTTGGGTAGAATGATATTTGCAGGAATATTAGTTGAGTTAAAGTAATTTTCATAGTTAATTTTAAAAATCCCGGCTATTTAGGTAGTCGGGATTTTTTTTGTTTCCTTTTTTCCTGATAATTAGTTTTAAATTTATATTAGTAAGGTTAAAAAGGAATTCTTATTTAAAATAATAAGTTATGAGCAGCTGGAATTTAAATCATAAAAAAGTATTAATTACAGGTGGCACCAAGGGAATTGGAAAGGCTACAGTGGAAGCTTTTGCTGAGCTTGGCGCAATCATTATTTTTACTGCAAGAAATGAAGATGAAGTGATGAATATGGAACTTGAATATGTTTCAAAAGGATATCATGTAATGGGTTTTGTGGCTGATGTAACCCTTGCAAAAGACAGATTAGCCGTTATAGATCATATTCATAAACTGTGGGGAAAATTAGATGTTTTGGTAAACAACGCAGGGATGAATATCAGAAAGAAAACCATAGAATATACCGAAGAAGAATATCAAAAAGTGTATCACACCAATTTTTTTAGTGCATTTGAGTTTTGCAGGTTATGCTATCCTTATTTGTTGGCCGCTAAAAATTCGGCCATTATTAACGTAGCCTCAGTTGCCGGGAGTTATGATGTGGGAACGGGTTCTCCATATGCTACCTCCAAAGCAGCAATGATTCAAATGAGCAAAAGTTTAGCGGTAGAATGGGCAAAAGAAGGAATTAGGGTCAATACGGTTTCGCCTTGGTTCACAGTAACTCCGTTAACCACCTCTTATCTGGCAGATTTAGAAAGGTTAGAAAAAATCCAAAAACGTACGCCAATAGGTAGGGTAGCACAAGCAGAAGAAGTAGCTTCAGCTATTGCATTTTTTGCAATGGATAAAGCATCTTACATCAGCGGTCAGCATTTAATTATAGATGGAGGCTTAACTTCCGGAGTTTTTTAAGAATTTATTAATCTTCTTCTAAAATTTCTTGTACACGCCCAACTTGTCCGTCATCTAGAATCACTTTTATCCCACGGTGATGCTTGGGCGCACTTGTTAAAATGCGCTTTACAATGCCTTCTGTAAGGTCGCCGCTGCGTTGGTCTTTCTTTAAAACGATATTAACCAAAGCACCAATTTTTATATTACTTCTTACTGTTCCGTCCATTTTTTAAATGATTAATCTTACGCCACCCAACTCCGCTATTCTATGAGGGAAACTATTTCCAGGAGAACCAATAAACATAAAATTTACTGGAATATTCCATTCAGCAGACAGCTCTTGGATCAATTTAGGAGAAAATACGCGTTCTTTTAATTGAACATATTCAATATCAATATCAGGGTAAACCCTGTCTAAAACCTCTATATCATTTATTAAATTAGCTGGTGTTTCTTCCCCATGTCTTAAAACATTTACAATTTTAATTTTTCGGGT
>JBILPO010000327.1:0-3220 GCA_044373805.1 Pelobium sp. | reverse complement strand
ATAGGTGCCGGCGTGGTAATAGGAGATAGAAGTAAAATCTATCCACAATGCTATATTGGTAATGATGTAAAAGTTGGTAATGATTGTTCGCTACATTCTGGAGTAAAAATTTATCATGATTGCGTTTTAAAAAACACAATTACAGTTCACTCAAATGCTGTAATTGGTGGTGATGGTTTTGGCTTTGCGCCACAAGCAAACGGGGCGTACTCTAAAGTTAGCCAAATAGGAAATGTGATTATTGAAGATGATGTTGAAATTGGCGCAAATACTTGTATAGATAGAGCCACTATGGGTTCTACCATTATTAAAAAGGGCGTTAAATTAGATAACCTAATACAAATAGCCCATAATGCCGAAATTGGACAAAACACTGTAATTGCTTCACAAACTGGTATTTCTGGTAGCGCAAAAATAGGCGATAGCAGTATTATTGGTGGCCAAGTGGGTATTGTGGGTCATGTTACCCTTGCAAAAGGAACACAAATTCAAGCAAAATCCGGGATCAATAAATCTATTGATGAAGAAGGTAAAAAATGGGGCGGCGCACCAGCTACCACTTATCAAAATTATATGCGCTCACAAGTAATTATTCAAAGATTGCCAGAAATGGAGAAAAAGATCGAAGAGCTTCAAAGAGCTTTATTAGCACTCCAACAAAATTCTTCTGCATCAAATTAACCTACAAATGAATCTTAGACAAAGAACAATAAAATCAGAGATAAGTGTTAGTGGAGTAGGCTTACATACTGGAGCGAAAGTGACTTTAACTTTTAAACCTGCGCCAGAAAATCATGGTTTCAAGTTTAAAAGAGTAGACTTACCAGGACAACCGGTAATTGACGCCGATGTTGATAATGTATCAGACACCTCAAGAAGCACTACATTAACTCAAAATGGCGCAAGTGTAAGCACAACAGAACATGTTTTAGCGGCTTTAGTGGGTTGCGAGGTAGACAATGTAATGATTGAATTAGACGCTTTAGAGGTGCCAATTTTAGACGGCAGTGCTATAGAATTTGTAAAAGCGATAGAAACCGTTGGCTGTAAAGAACAAGACGCCGAAAGAGAGTATTATATTATTCCACATAATATTCATTATTCTGAGGAAGATAGAAAAGTGGAAATGGTTGCAATGCCCTTAGATGATTATCGTTTTACCTGTATGGTAGATTATAATTCTCCTGTTTTAGGAAGCCAACACGCCACAATTACTTCCATTACAGATTTTAAACAAGAAATTGCCTCTTGTAGAACTTTTGTGTTTTTACACGAGTTAGAAATGTTACTAAAACATAACCTGATTAAAGGCGGAGACATCAACAATGCAATTGTAATTGTTGACCATGAAATTGGTGATCAAGAATTAAAAGATTTAGCCAAAGCGTTTAATAGAGAAGAAATAAAAGTAGCTCGAGAAGGCGTTTTAAATAACATTGAACTACGCTATCAAAATGAACCCGCCCGTCATAAATTATTAGATATGATTGGCGATTTAGCCCTAATTGGCACTCCAATAAAAGGTCATATCATGGCTGCTCGTCCAGGGCACTCTGCCAACGTAGCTTTTGCAAAGAAAATTAAAGCTGCTATTAAAAAAGAAAAGAAAAAGAAAGTTCAGCATTTATATGATCCTACGGCGAAGCCACTATATGATATTGTAGATATCATGAATATTTTACCTCATCGCCAACCCTTTCTATTTATTGATAAAATATTGGAATTGACTAAAACTTATGTGGTTGGGGTTAAAAATGTAACCATCAACGAAGAGTTTTTTAAAGGCCATTTTCCTGGAGCCCCAGTAATGCCTGGAGTAGTTCAAATTGAGGCTATGGCACAGGTAGGTGGTGTTTTGGTGTTAAGCACCGTTCCAGATCCAAGTAATTACCTCACTTATTTTCTAAAAATAGACAAAGTGCGCTTTAGAGCTCAGGTTTTACCCGGTGATACCATTATATTTAGATGCGATTTGATGGAACCAATAAGAAGAGGAATTGCGCAAATGAAAGGCGTTGGAATGGTAGGAGAAAAAGTGGTGATGGAAGCAGAAATGATGGCGCAAATTACAAGATATAAAGAAACCGAAACCCCAGCATGATACAACCCCTAGCATACATACACCCACAGGCAAAAATAGCCGACAGCGTAGTAATAGATCCTTTTGCTGTTATTCATAAAGATGTTGAAATAGGAGAAGGCACCTGGATTGGCTCTAGCGTAACCATTATGGATGGCGCAAGAATTGGTAAAAACTGCAAAATTTTCCCTGGAGCCGTAATTTCAGCTATTCCTCAAGATTTAAAATATTCTGGAGAACACACTACCGTTGTAATTGGAGATAATACCACCATTAGAGAATATGTAACCATTAACAGAGGAACTGCCGACAGGTGGGAAACCAGAATAGGAAACAATTGTTTATTAATGGCTTATTGCCACGTAGCACATGATTGTGAAGTGGGAGACAACTGCATATTTTCTAATAACACCACGCTAGCAGGTCATATCACTATTGGTGATAATGTTGTTTTAGCCGGTATGGTGGCTATTCATCAGTTCTGCAAAGTAGGTTCTCATTCTTTTGTTACCGGAGGTTCTTTGGTTAGAAAAGATATTCCGCCTTATGTAAAAGTGGCCAGAGAACCCCTTTCTTATGCCGGCATCAACTCTGTTGGCTTAAGAAGAAGAGGTTTTACTTCTGAAAAAATTAATGAGATTCAAGAAATTTACAGAGTGCTTTTTGTAAAGCACAATAACGTAACTAAAGCTTTAGACATTATTGAAGCTGATTTTAAGCCAACGGAAGAAAGAGACGAAATCATTAATTTTATTCGTAACTCTAACCGCGGGGTGATGAAAAGCTTTGGCAATTCTTAACCTCTTATGCAAATAATTCTTGAGCAAATTGGCAGAAGATTTAATAGAGAATGGATTTTTAAAAAAATTGATTACTCCTTTAAATCTGGCCAATCTTATGCCATTTTAGGCATAAATGGCTCAGGAAAATCTACTTTATTACAAGTAATATCTGGTTCGCTCACCCCTTCTACAGGCAATCTTTCTTACTCTTTAAACAACAATGAAATTGCCGTTGAACAAGTTTTTCAACAGTTAAGCATTGCTGCTCCCTATTTAGAGTTGATAGAGGAATTTACCCTCACTGAAGTGCTAGAATTTCATTTTAACTTTAAAACAAGGTTAAACAACTTGACTAATA
>JBILPO010000326.1:0-3226 GCA_044373805.1 Pelobium sp. | reverse complement strand
ATTGAAGCCACACCTCACCAAAACCTATTAATGGTAATTGGAATGGTAAAAGACAAAGACATTAGTAAAGTACTTTCCTTATTGCCTAAAAATGCCGAGTATTATTTCTGTTCCCCTGATATGCCCAGAGCCAAACCCGCTGAAGAATTAATGCAAGCAGCTTTAGCATTTAACCTCAAAGGCGAAGCTTTTGGGAGTATACAAGGTGCTTTGATTGCCGCAAAACACAAAGCCAACCCACAAGATTTAATCTTTATCGGCGGAAGTACTTTTGTAGTAGCAGAGGTGGTTTAAGACTAAAACCACAGAGACCACAAAGAAATTCACAAAGTTAAAAGAGAAATCTAAGTTAGAAATCTGTGAAATCCTTATAATCTGTGAAATCCTTATAATCTGTGTCAAAAATATCCACACAGCATTCGTGAAAATTTGTGTAATTCGTGGCAAAAAATTATTAACCACAGAGAGCTCAAAGTACACAGAGAAAAATACAAAGTATCATAAAGGGTACCTGTGTAATTCCTTATAATCCCTGTAATCTGCGTCCCTAAATCTGTGAAATCCTTACAATCTGTATTAAAAATCTCCACACAGCATTAGAGAAAATTCGTGGAATTTGTGGCTAAAAAATCTGTGAAATCCGTGTTTATAAATCTGTGGAATCCCTTTTAATCTATGTAATCTGTATCTCTTAAATCACTGGCTCCTGCTGACTCAAACAATGAAAACTTCCCAAACCCCAAATAATATCGGTAGAATCTATCCCCACAGTCTCCCTATCTGGGAAACATTTAGCTATAATTTCTAAAGCAATTGCATCTTTAGCGCAACGATAAGTGGGAACAATAACATGCGCATTACTGATATAAAAATTGGCGTAAGAAGCAGGTAAACGGGTATCTTCAAAAATCACAGCATCTGGCATAGGCAATTCAATGATGTTTAGAAACTCGCCGTTTAATAAGCGCATTGCCTTTAATTCTCTCAAATTGGTTTGTAATAACTCGTAGTTTTCATCTTCTGGATTATATTCAACTACCGTTAAAACCGTATTTTCATTCACAAATCTTACGGTATCATCAATGTGTCCATCCGTATCATCTCCCACAATGCCATCACTTACCCAAAGCACCTGTTGCTGACCGTAATAATCTTTCAAGTATTGTTCAATTTGCGCTTGAGTTAAATGCGGGTTTCTGTTCTCATTTAACAAACAACTTCTTGAAGTTAGAACAGTTCCTTTCCCATTAAACTCCACAGAACCACCTTCCATAATAATTCCAGGATGAAAAACAGGAATATTAAAATGAGAACCAATTTTTGTTGGTATCACATCGTCTAAATCAAAAGGAGGATATTTTCCGCCCCAAGCGTTAAAACCCCAATCAACAATCACTTTTTTATGAGCTGAATTTGGGTTCACCAAAAAGGCTGGACCATGATCTCGACACCAAGCATCATTTGTTGGGTGAATAAAAAATTCTATTTGAAACAAATCAGCACCGGCTTCAGTAATATGTTTCAAAGCAAATGCTTTCATTTCCTCATCTCTCACATTAATTCTCACCTTTTCAGATAACGCCAAATATTTGATAAACTCGGCATATCTAGGATATATCGAATCTATTTTTCCTGGCCAACTTTCCTCCTTGTGCGGCCAACTTAACCATGTAGCTTCATGGGGAGCCCATTCTGCAGGGAAAACGAAGCCAGCTTTAGCTGGTGTTGTTTCTAAATTTAAAGGCTCAGAACTCATATTATATAACCAAAATCTATTCAAAACTAATTATCAAATGAACTAACTTACCAATTTATTCCTCGTCGATAAAACGTTTGGTAATTTGGCTGTAAGAATCAATTCTACGGTCTCTTAAGAAAGGCCAGTGAATGCGGTAACTATCAGATTTAGCTAAATCAACTTCCTGAACAATGATTTCTTCTTTATCTACAGATGCTTTGTATAATAAAGTTCCCATTGGGTTAGAAATAAAAGAACCTCCCCAGAATTTTACTCCTGCTTCTTCCCCTACTCTATTCACTCCAACAACGTGAACGCCGTTTGCAATGGCATGAGAACGCTGAATGGTTTGCCAAGCATCATGTTGTTCTATGTTGGTCGCTTCATCTTGAGTAGTTGCCCAACCTATAGCTGTTGGATAAAATAGAACTTCTGCACCCATTAAAGAGGTAATTCTAGCAGCTTCTGGATACCATTGATCCCAGCAAATTAAAACGCCTATGGTGGCAAATTTGGTTTTAAAAACTTTATAGCCTAAATCGCCGGGAGTAAAGTAGAATTTTTCATAAAAACCGGGATCATCTGGGATATGCATTTTACGGTATTTACCTAAATATGTACCATCAGCATCTAAAACTGCGGTGGTATTGTGATAAATGCCTTGGGTCCGTTTTTCAAAAAGTGAGGCTATAATCACTACGCCCAATTCTTTAGCAACTATTTGTAAAGCATCTGTAGAAGGTCCTGGAATAGCTTCTGCCAAAGCAAAATTATCGTAATCTTCTACATCACAAAAGTATAAGGAAGTAAAAAGCTCTTGTAAGCAAATAATTTGTGCACCTTTTGCAGCAGCCTCTTTTACTTTTACAATGGCTTTATCTAAGTTTTGTTGCTTATCTGCCACACAGGTCATTTGTACCAAACCCAATTTAACTTGCTTACTCATAATTTCCTTCTTTGTTGCTGCAAAAATAAGAATTCAGATGAGATTTGGCTCGCCAGTGATTGAAATTAAAACGAAGCAGAAATTTAGAAGTAAATCATAAAAAATCCCGCTCAAACAATATGGTTTAAGCGGGATTCAAAAGAATTAATTTTAAAATTATTCAAGTCCAATACTAGTATCTATAGATTTTTTAACCCAATAAATGGTATTTACGGCTAATCCTGTACTATTAAAAATAACTTTACCTGTCTTGTCTACTACCACATGGGTAGGATAACTTTTTACTTTATACTTATCACTGTAATAACGACCATCAGTAACTAAGTGATAATTGAAAGGTGTTTTTTTGATAAATTCATTCACATCTGCCCAAGGATCTAAACCTATGGCAATAAAAACCACATCATTACGGTCTTTATACGCTGCTACCAAATCGTTTAAATCTGGTATTTCCTGTCGACATGGAGGACAGTTGATAAACCAAAAATTTAGTACAATCACCTTCCCTTTAAGTTCCTCAGCTTTAAATTTCACATTTTCGG
>JBILPO010000325.1:0-3227 GCA_044373805.1 Pelobium sp. | reverse complement strand
AGGACAAAAAAATTTAAGGTTTGTTTAGAATATCAGATTGGTAATTGTAAAGGCCCTTGTGAGGCTTTACAAAGCGAAGCTGATTACAATGTTTTTATAGAAGAGATTAAAGATATTTTAAGCGGAAAAATTTATAACGTTTTAAAGGCTTTAAAAGACGAGATTAACCAAGAATCTGCAAATCTTAATTTTGAGGTCGCACATCGCTTGCAAAAAAAATATGAGCTTTTAGAAAAGTATCAAAGCAAATCTACCATTGTAAACTCATCAATAACCGAAGTAGATGTATTTAGTATTGCATCTGACGAAAAAATAGGCTTTGTGAATTACCTAAAAGTGATGCATGGAACTATTATTCAAACTCAAACTTTAGAAATAAAGAAAAAGTTAGATGAGTCTGATGAAGAATTACTTTCTATCGCGATTTCAGAATTTAGAACAAGATTCCAGAGTCAATCTAAAGAGATTATAGTCCCATTTGATTTAGAACTGGATGATGCAAACGTGAAGTTCACCGTACCAAAGCAAGGAGAAAAGAAAAAGCTATTGGAACTGTCACAAAAAAATGTTCATTTCTTTAGAAAAGACAGGATTGATCAATATGAAAAATTAAATCCCGAGTTTAGAACAGATCGTTTGCTTACGCAGATGCAAAAGGATTTGCGTTTAACAGAATTGCCACGGCATATAGAATGTTTTGATAACTCAAATTTTCAAGGTGATTATCCGGTTTCAGCTATTGTAGTTTTTAAGGATGCTAAACCTTCTAAAAAGGATTATAGACATTTTAACGTAAAAACGGTAGAAGGTCCGAATGATTTTGCTACCATGGAAGAAGCAGTTTATAGACGGTATAAGCGTTTATTAGAGGAGGGCGAGGCTTTGCCCCAATTAGTTATTATTGATGGTGGCAAAGGACAACTTTCGTCGGCGGTGAAGAGTTTAAAAAAATTAGAAATTTTTAATCAACTTACTGTAATTGGGATTGCAAAAAGATTAGAGGAGTTGTATTATCCCGGAGATCAGTATCCGTTGTATCTAGATAAAAAATCTGAAACATTAAAAATTATTCAGCAATTGAGAGATGAAGCCCACAGATTTGGGATTACTTTTCACCGTAAAAAAAGAGATCAGGGGACTTTAAAAACAGAACTAGAATTAATAGAAGGAATTGGTAAAACTTCTGCCGATAACTTATTGAGGTATTTTAAATCGGTTAAAAAAATAAAAGAGGCCGAAGAAACAGAACTATTAAAGGTAGTAAATACCAAACAAGCAAAAGCTATTTTAAATTTCTTCCAACAAAAAAGCCCTTTCTAATTTAGAGAGGGCTTTTTCTTAAAGTTCAAATGATAAGCTTAGTGTTGCCACATATCTTGCTCATATTGAATCAATGATTTTTTAATTCTATCTGCTTCTAATAATTTATCTAAACCAGATTTAAGATCTGGTCTGTTAGCCAATTTATAACCATCTGGATTAGACTCTTCAATAATTAAGCTTGAAAAGTAACGAAGTTGGAATACATCATCAAAACTGTATTTAATTTTTTCATTAGGATGATATACATTAAATTTACAAATGTAGTTTCTGATAGTAGGGTAGTTGACATAAAATAATCCAATCATTCCATCGCCAGTTTCACCTAATTTAACATTGGGATCTCTTAGTTTTGGAACACTTGCGGAAGCTGCCGCTGATCCAGGTACAATAAATCCTATAGCAACTATAAATGATTTAAGTTCGGAACGATTGGTGTCAAAGTACCAATCTTCTACTAATCTTAAACCACATTTGACTAATAATTCTTGATCTGAGAATTGTAAAGCAAATCCTAATCCTGCAGATGCATCGGACTTTGTCAATAACGTATTATAGTCAATTAATTCTTCAACTCTACCTGTACTTGGATTCCAAGATTGGTAAGCTTCTACCTTAGCTGTTGAAATTCCTCTTAATAATACAGTTAGAAAATTTCTATTTGTATCAACAGGAACAAGATATCTATTTGCAGGATCAGCAAAGTAAATATCTCTAGATACTCTTTTTGCGAAAATCACATCATCACTTTTAACATTAGGTAAAGCTGGAGCACAGTTTTGAACAGATTTACCTAAATCCTTTTCCCTTTGTGCTTTTTCAGCTTCTGATTTCTGAAAAATAGAGTAAATTGGTGTAGTCTTAGGTTTATCTGAATCTTTTTGAGCAAATAATTGAATGGTCAAAAAGAAAAGTATTGATGTAATGCTAATTTTTTTCATGTTATCTCCCTATTGAAATACTAACTGGACTTTCAAGCGTTCTGGTTGTACCATCTTCTCCTGCAACTACAATACTCTGAAAGTTAATAACATCACCTGGATTTAAACCTGCGATGTTCTGTTTTATACTTCCAGAAAAATTACCATCATTTGATTGATAAAATAATGGATCTTGTCTTGGTCTGGTAATAAATAGATTAAATTTAATTACTCTAAATTTTAAATCAAAGTCAAAATCTTTTAATTCAGCTTCTAATAGATTTGTTCCTCTTGCCGAAGCAGAAGAAATTTGTCCCGAGGCCTTACCTGCGAATGTAGCAATTGGATTAGGTACTTTTTTAATTCTAAATTTGGTAGCACCTAAAACTTGAGATTTACCTGCCTCAATTTCTGCGGAAATAGTAACAGTAGCTTCGGTTCCTCCACTTACTTTGATATTATAGTTTCCGTTTGCACCACTAATGGTACCTCCACTTACGCTTACTTTTAATTTTTCTTTAGCAATACCAGGCGCTGAAACAGAAACAGGGTTATTTACTCCCATGTAAAATACATTCATTTTATCTGGAGAAACCACAGCTGACGGTCTAGCCACTTGATATTCTATAGGATCTGTAGTGAAAGACTTTATTTCTCCAGAAGTTGGATCTTTAAAAGAAACAGTACCCGTCCATTTATAAATACCTTCCTTTGTTCCACCTGATTTATAGGTGGCCACACCGTTTTCAGAAGGTAAGGAAGAACCATTTACAGTTGCTGAAATTGGAATACTTGAACTTGAAGCCGTTAAAAAAACATCAGCTTCATAAGTTTGACCTGCTAAAATATAACTGCTTTTCGCTACAGCTACAGCTTTATATGAATCTACAACTCCGCCTCCAGTAGTTTCTTGGTATAGTTTATTAATTACATAAGCTTCAGAATTTTTCACATCATTTTGAAACTTAGAAAGTAAAGTTATCGTAG
>JBILPO010000324.1:0-3242 GCA_044373805.1 Pelobium sp. | reverse complement strand
CAAGCAATGGGTATAGATGTAGACGCTATATCTATAAAAGCTACAACTAATGAAACCATGGGTTTTATTGGTAGAGAAGAAGGTGTGGTAGCTTACGCAGTTTGTTTGCTACAAAAAGATTAGTTTTTGAACACAAATCAAAGTATTTTTTGGTCAACAATGTTAACTAACCCAAAAACGCTTAATTTTTAATATCATTAGCAATTAAAACCATGTCGCTAGTTCACATTTCAGTCCAATCTTGATTAAAATATGAATGCATTTTAGTAAAAACAGCTGTTACCCCCTAAAAATAATCAGGCTCTCTTCAAATCATCCTACTTTTACCAAAAAGCTATTTTAATAATCTATTTAAATAATTAGCACTTTTTGTAATGCTTTCAAAGGGGTCAATGTCAAAATTTTCTTGCTCTACAAAAGAATATTTTAAGCCAGATTGTTTAGCATTTGCAAAAATAGTAGTGAAGTCAATAGCTCCATTTCCAACTTCTGTGTTTTTTGAATGATTGGTTTTGCTCATGTCTTTTATATGCCACATGGTAAACCGTCCGGGGTGATTTTTAAATAATTGAATAGGATCTTGTTTTGCCTTAATTACCCAATATAAATCAAGCTCTATATCTAATAGCTTTGGGTCTGATTCTTCTAATAAGATAGAAAAACCAGTTTTACCATTCAAATCATAAAATTCTAAATCATGATTATGGTAAGCTAATTTCAAACCAGCATCTTTTACAATTTTACTAGCCCTATTTAATTTCGCAATGTAGGCTCTACAAGCTGTTTCATCCTTAAAAATATCAGGATTGGTGTAGGGAACAACAATGTATTTTTGGTCTAAAATTTTTGCTGAAGCGATGTAAGATTTTAAGATACTGTCATCCTGAGATCTTTCCCATCCTGCAAAATCATAATGAGCGCTAGGGCAGGTCAAGTTGTTTTTATCTAATAGGTCTTTATAGGCTTGTGTTTTCAAGCCAAAAAAACCAGTATTTATAGAATAATCATAACTTTCTACATAATTATACCCGGCTTTAGCAACTTCGTTAATTACTTTTTCTATGCCACTTGGAATCTCATTTCTTAAGGAATAAAGCTGAATGCCAAACTTGTTTATTTCTGCTGTTTCTGCACCACTTAAATATGGTAATAGGGTAATACTTGCAGCCACTACGCCTGTTTGCTTAATAAAATTTCTCCTGCTGTTATTCATATTGTTTTAGAAATCAAACATCGCATATTTTTACGGCCCTTACCAAAGAAGCAATTTTATCTTCTTTCTTAGGAATAAATTCTTGAGCTACATAGCCTTTAAAGCCTGTTTGCAAAATGGCATTCATTATCGCTGGATAATACAATTCTTGGTTTTCTTCAATTTCGTTTCTACCGGGTACGCCCGCGGTATGATAATGGGCAATGTATGGATGCGAAGTTTGAATGGTTCTGATTACATCTCCTTCATCAATTTGCATATGATAAATATCATAAAGCAATTTGAAATTGTTGGAACCTACTTTTTTACAGAGCTCCACTCCCCAGGCTGTTTTGTCTGCAAAATAATCTTTATGGTTTATCTTACTATTGAGTAGCTCCATGACCAAGGTTACTCCATTTTTTTCTGCCAATGCCATTAGTTTCTGCAAACCTTTGGTACAATTATTTAAACCAGTTTCATCATCCATTCCCCTTCTATTCCCACTAAAGCAGATCAGGTTTTTATAACCTGCTTTTGCAACTAGAGGGATCATTTCTGTGTAATTTTGCATCAGTTTTTCATGAAAATTTGGTTCGGCAAAGCCATCAACCAAATTAATTTCGGCCCCGTTACACATGCTAGAATCAAGCTTGTTTACTTTTAAAATTGGCCAATCTTTTGGTCCTACTAAGTCAATGGCTTTAATACCTATATCATTAGCTACTTTACAAAGCTCTTCTAAACTTAAGAAACCATAAGTCCACCGGCAAACAGCATGGTTGATATTTCCTTTCAATACATATTTCTCATTAAGTTCAGGATTTGAAAATGAAGAAAGTATTCCTGCTGATGAAATTGCCGCAGAACTAGCAATTATATTTTTAATCACTTGTCTTCTACTTTGCATGATGTGTATTAAAATTAGTGCCTATTTAGAAATTGTTAAGCTATTTTTCTTGTTTTTCATGTAGATAACTAATCCCAAAAAACCAATTATTAATATAATAGGGATAATTAATGTAGCCTGCAGGATTTCTGGTCCAGCGGCGTTTTTTGCTAAATTAAAGGCTTCGGCCATCTCTGAACCCGGTGTTGCATTTAAATAATCAGCTTCATTTGCACCTTCTGGTAGTTTTTCTAAAATTAATTTATCGTAAAACCCTCCCATAAAAATAGTATATACAGATACTGCAAGCATTCCAGCCCCACCCATTAGATTTAAACCTAAAGCGCCTGATTTAGGGATATTTTCTGCTACAAATCCTAACATAGTTGGCCAAAAGTAACACACGCCTAATCCGAAAATAAATGCGGCAAAAAAAACAGAGTTACCAGTTAAAGTGCTTAAAAGGTATAAACCTAAGGTGGATAGAATAGCAGATATGAGTAATACACCTTGGGGCGAGAAACGATGTACTACTGGTTCTGCTAAGCCTCTACCTATAACCATAACACCGGTGGTAAGGGTTAAAATTAAGATAGGATTATCGGTTACATTTTTTAGTAATACATCTATCCATTGGCCGGTAAATAATTCTGTAATTGCTGTGCCAAACATGCAAATAAACATGAAAATAAATAGTGGTGAAGTAACAGATTTATACATCGCAACTGTTGATACACCCGAGGATACTCGTTCTGTTACTGGAAAATCTAACTTCGAAAATAAATAACCATAAACAAGAGTTGGAATCAACATTATAGATACTTGTACTTGCCAACCTAAGCCTAAACTGTTAAATAAAATCACAACTAAAGTACCTATAAAAATACCTCCCGGAAACCATAAATGAAAGTGATTAAGTTTGGTGGTTTTATTATCTGGATATAAAGTAGCTACTAAAGGGTTACATGCAGCTTCTACTGTCCCGTTTGCAATACCAATTAAAAGGGTAGAAACAAAAAGAGTCCAATAACCTTGTGCAAATACGGTTAAAACAATACCTAATAGGTGAAAAATAAATGCCGTAACAAGTAGTTTTTTCATTCCTATAATGTCTACAATAAAGCCGCCAACAATTACAGCTAAAGGGAAACCCCAAAACGC
>JBILPO010000323.1:0-3243 GCA_044373805.1 Pelobium sp. | reverse complement strand
GTCCTGCGGGTTTTCCGCTGCTATCCAGCTTATTTAACAAAAGGTATTGCAAAAGACACAGCATAGATTAACGATAGATTACTTTAACTCTATTTTATCAATTTCTAAGTTAAAATCCTCGGCCTTTTTATTCCCAAAAAGGAAACCTATTTCTTCTATTTTGTCACCCTTAAAGTTAGATTGATCTAATTTTCTCCCCCTAAAAGTAGGATATAAATCAGAAAATGGGATTTCAACAATTTGCCAATCTTTAGAGGTTTCAAAATAAGCAACATAAGAATAAAAATCATTTGAGTTCGATTTTACCCTAAACTGGTATTGCTTTCCGTCTCCTTTTACGTGAATAACAAATTTATGGTAAGCTGAAACTTCTTTACTTTTAAAACGGTAACGAACTGAAGAAAATCCTCCATTATTAGCTATCGAAACTGAGCCCTTAAAAACCCCGCTTCCATTTGCGTTAAGCTCAAAATTCCCCGCAGACCTTCCTCCCATTACCACATCATCCACAATGTTCCAATTAGAAATATCACACAATTTATTAAAATCAAAAATCATATTAGTGTTTAGCATAACCAGAAAAATAAATGCAGTAAAAATTTGAATCATAAATTAACATTATCCAACAATGCAACCATTGGCTTATCTAAAAGTTTTTTCATTTAAGCTAAATCAGCTTTAATTAATATTTAGTAAAACACCCAACTTACTTAAAAACACCAATTCTGCTTTGTTTTTATTAGCAAAAGCCGAAGCTATAGCTTCGGCAGTTTCCATAATCAGTTGATTCAATTTTGGCTTAAATAATTGTTGGTGTTCCATTTTAAAGTCTTCAAAATCTTTAAAGCAATTTTTAGCACTAGGTGAATGCTCTAATAACCAATCAAAAACAATTTCCATTTGGAAGGCCGCATCAGTACCAAATTCATCTTCAAAATCATCCACAGATAGCCACTCTTTCCGTACAATTTGCTTCAAAGTATTTATTTCTTCTTCTTTTACTACCCTATCAATTGCGGCAATTGCGTAACATAGTTTACCAATGTTTTGGTATAATCTTTTGTGCGTTTCTGATCTGGCTAGCATATATTCTTTAAATTAAATTCACCTCAATAAGATAAATAATTCTTTGTGCACCCATCATGATGATGATCATCCTTTTAAGTATTTAAGAATAAGTAAATGATTAGCATAATATAAAGCACTATAATTAAAAAAGTATCAAGACTTAAAAGCCATAATTGCTTTTTTTGAGGTTTAAAAAGCAGTCCTAAACCTATAATAGCTGTCATAATAATGGTAACAAATACAGATAGTAAATGCGAGGGCGATATTTCTTTAAATAAGGAGCCCTCTTTGTAAAAAACATCATCTAAACCTAAAATAAACATGTTAAATATATTACTACCCAATAAATTACCCACAGCCATATCTAATGAACCCATTCTTAAAGCGGCTAAGGAAACCACCAACTCTGGTAAAGAGGTAGCCGCTGCTAAAAACAAGGTGCCAAAAAAAGAATGTCCCAGACCAGTATATAAGGCTATCTGCTCCCCAAAATAAGGTAGAAATATAGCTGCACCAACTACAATTAAAGCGTGTAGTAAAAATTCGCCGATTACTTTTTTAAGATTTGTAGCATTGGAAGCAGTTTGAGGAATTTTTATTGGTCGAGCTTCGGTTAAAGCGCTATGCTCGTATTTAAAAATACTCCAAATAGCAATTAGGTAAATCGCAAATAAAGTAAAGGAAAAACTACTTATCCATAATATGGTAGGAGTTTCATCCGCTAAATAAATGGCTAATCCTGCAACGGCTAGTGAAATAATTCCGAAAATTGCCGCTACCATATGACTCGATTTTACCAGCGAAAGAATGGGTTGCTTTATTCGGGCATCCAAAAAAGAAAGTATCAATAAATTAAAAACACAACTCCCAAAAACATCTCCTGCCGCTAAATTAGGGGCTTTAACAATGGCTACCGAACTTATTCCTGTTATTAATTCGGGTAAAGAAGTCACTGATGACATTAAAATAAGACCAATCCAAGCTTTTCCCAAGCCCGTGAGATTAGCAATTTTATCTCCAAAAAAAGACAGTTTAGCACCGCTGTAGATAATGACTAAGGCGCAAACCAAAAAGCCTAGTATGTTTATATAAATATTATCCATTGTATTTAGAAAACCCATGATAAAGCTATTGCTTTTAAGATTTAATAAACCTGATGAAAGTAAAGTGAAGACCTGCTTCTAGTAATTTCTAACTTAGCTGGGTTGGTTCTTTGGTACGGTCAATCTTATTACCGCAATTACTGCAATAGTTAGCATAATCTGTTGTAGCATGCCCACAATTAAGGCATTTAGACTTGTTATCATTTAATTTAGCCATTTCTACAGTTACAATTCCGGTGGGAACGGCAATAATAGCGTAGCCAATAATCATGGCAAAAGATGAAATAAATTTACCTAAGGTAGAATGAGGCACAATATCTCCGTAGCCTACTGTGGTAATGGTAATAATTGCCCAATATATACTTTGCGGAATGCTAGTAAAGCCATGTTGCCCACCTTCTACCACGTATAATACGGTTCCTAAAAGCACTGCAAATGCAGTAATAGCCGATAAAAAAATCCCAATTTTATAAGAACTTGCCCTTAAAGCATTGGTTAACATCACCGCCTCTTTGTTAAAGCGCACCAATCTTAGAATTCTAAATACCCTAAGTAATCTAAAAATTCTAACGACTAATAAATACTGGTAACCGTAAAACAACAAGCTTAAATAAGTAGGTAAAATAGAAAACAAGTCTACAAAGCCCCAAAAGCTAAAAACAAAACCTGTTGGCTTCTTACTTACATAAATTCTTAAAATATATTCTATGGTAAACAAAATGGTGAAAAACCACTCGATAAAATTAAACTCTACTTGAAATTTTTGGCGAAAGTCTGGCACACTATCTAGCATGGCGACAGAAATGCTGATTAAAATGGCCCACAGTAAAATTAAATCAAATTGCCTTCCTGCTTTGGTATCATTCTCAAATATGATGTTGCGAAGACGTTCTTTGTTAACCATTTTTAAGATTTTATTTTTTCAAAGGTTAGATAACTCTATAAAAGATTGTGTTTTAAAGATAGCTGTTTTACTTTGTTATAAAACTGATTGGAATTTAGGATACGGATGTTTATCAGTTGGAGGATTTAATAAGCATAGACTTAAAAACCGATAAAGCAAAAGCCGCCT
>JBILPO010000322.1:0-3244 GCA_044373805.1 Pelobium sp. | reverse complement strand
TAACTGTTAAATCTTGTCCTCTAACAAAAAGAGCGCAACACAAAAAAATCATCAGAAAAATTAATGTAATTTTTCCTTTCATAAGAAATTAATTAAGTTTTAAAAAAATTGGTTAATTGGTTTTAAAATGCTTTTGAAATAAGGAACAAAAACATAATACAAAAGTAATGCTGCAATTAAAAGGGCAACTATGCTGTAGTACTATATTAACTCTACAATTATATAAATCGCTAGTTTTAATCTACTACTTTACTACTACAAAATAAAGAAAAGCAGTTTTAAGGCGTTTTATTGGTTAATTTATTTATAATAAAATGATTATAAATTAGAAAAAAAATCACAATTTTAAAAATAAGAAAGAAACTCAATATCTTTCTTAAACCCAATTATTAATTTCTACTTTTTTAACACCATTCAATAAAAATGAAAAGACTGATGTTTTTCCTTCTTATCTGGTTAATTAGCACAGTTACTCATGCTCAAATTGGGGTTCCTCAAATCAACAACTATGGTAACCTTGATTACAAAGGAGGCGCCCAAAACTGGGCTATAGACCAAGATCAAAATGGGATTATGTATTTTGCTAATAACGAGGGGCTATTAACCTATAATGGCAAATACTGGAAACTTCACCCGTTACCAAATAAAACAATTGTAAGATCGGTAAAAATTGATGTTGACGGTAAAATATATGTAGGCGCACAAGACGAGATTGGTTATTTTTTTCCTAATCAAAATGGTGTGCTAAAATATCACTCGCTTAGAGAGCTCATTCCCAATACCGAAAGACAGTTTGCAGATATATGGGATATTGTTATTCTTCAAAAAGACATTTACTTTAGAACAACTACCAAAATATTACATCTTAAAGATGATGCTTTTAAGGTTTACCAATCTAATGGTACTTGGGAGTTTTTAGGAAGTGCCAATCAGCAGGTGTTTGCTCAAGACACTTCAAAAGGGTTGCTAACTATTAAAAACGGTGTTTGGGAAACCCTATCGTCATCTCCTGAATTAAAGAGAGCCATTATCACCTCTGTTTTAGATTATAATGACGATACTGTTTTAATTACTACCTTAAAAAACGGACTTTATTTATTAAATGGCTCAAAACTCATTAAAAAACCAGCTGTTGATGATAATGCCTTATTTAACAACAGAATTTACAATGCCATTAAGGTAAATGAAAATTGGAATGCATTAGCAACAGTTTCTGCAGGTTGTTTTATTATAGATAAGCAGGGTAAAATAGTGCAGCAATTCTCTTTTGCTAATGGACTTCAAAAAAACAACATCCGGAGTATTTTTAAAGATAAAAACCAAAATTTATGGCTTGGCTTAGATAACGGAATAGATTTTATTGCCTTTAATAATGCTGTTAAATACATTTATCCTGATAAGAGCAAACAAACCAGCGGATATTCTACACAAATACTAAATAACAACCTTTATATAGGTACTTCTAATGGCTTGTACTATTCGCCACTACAAAAAGGGTTTAAAGATATTAGTTATTCTAACAGTTATTTTACCGAGGTAAACAACACCCAAGGTCAGGTTTGGAACCTTAACGTGATCAATAAAACATTATTGGTAGCCCATGAAGACGGCACTTTTGTGGTTGATAATAATATAGCAAAACGCTTATTTGCTTATCCTGCCACCTGGCGATTTGAAGCGTTATCTCCTTATTATCCTGCCGAAGAAATTATTGCTGGCACTTACTCAGGTCTACATCATTTAGTTTTTAAAAACGGAAAGTTTATTGATAAAGGAATCATCAGAGGAATTAATGAGCCCCTAAGGTTTATTCTACATGATAATAACAGCAACACGGTTTGGGCGTCGCATCCGTACAGAGGGGTTTACCGCTTTAAGCTGTCAGAGGATAAGAAAAGTATCGCAAAAACTTGGTTATATCAACAAAAAGATGGTTTACCCTCTGCTTTAAATAATTACATCTCTAGAATTAAAAACCGAATTGTAGTAGCTACAGAAAAAGGGATTTATGAGTTTGATGAGGCCAAACAAAAATTCTTCCCTTCCAAATTTTTAGCGCCTATTTTAGGTGAAACGCTTTTTCAATATTTAAATGAAGATCAGGATGGGAATATTTGGTTTGTAACCAATAAAAAAGTGGGCGTGGTAGATTTTCACAGAAAAGAAGGAAATAAAGAATATGCTATAGTTTACTTTCCAGAGCTTAATTCAAAAGTAGTGGCTGGTTTTGAAAACATTTACTCTTACAATAAAGAGAACGTTTTTATTGGCTCTGATAAAGGAATTATCCATATTAACTATTTAAAATACTTAGAAAATATAAACCCTCTACGGGTGACTTTAACCTTGGTAAAAGCCTTAGGAAATAAAGACAGTGTTATTTTTGGAGGCTACTTCTTAACAAAAAACAAAATTAGCGATCATCAAGATGCTGAACAAAAAATTAATGTATCAAGCACTAACAATTCCTTACACTTTGAATATTCCTCTACTCTTTATGAACAACAAAACAATATTGAATTTAGCTATCAATTAGCTGGTTTTGATAAAAATTGGTCGGGTTGGAGTGCAAAAAGTGAAAAGGATTATACCAATTTACCACATGGCACCTATACTTTTAAAGTAAAAGCTCGAAACAATTTAGGCAACGAATCTCAACCAGTTTCCTATACTTTTACCATAGACCCGGCTTGGTATGAAACCGTTTGGATTTACATTATTTACGTTTTAATACTATTAGGAATCATTTATTTATTAAGTCAAAGACAAAAAATAAAATACAAGAAAGAACAAGAATATTTAAAAAAAGAACATCAATTAGAAATTGAACATAATGAGAAAGAAATTGTAAAACTTCAGAATGAAAAACTAGAATCTGAAGTGAATTTCAAAAATAAAGAATTAGCCACCGCGACTATGCACTTGGTGCAAAGGGGTAAATTATTATCAAAAATTAAAGAAGAGTTACTACCAATAGTAAAAACAGATAACCCAGAAACCGCCCCTGAAGAGTTTAAAAGAATTTTAGGATTGCTTAATGAAGCTGAAAGAGCGGATAGCGATTGGGAACAATTTGCCGTTCATTTTGACCACGTACATTCTAATTTTTTAACTAAGCTAAAAGAAAGAATTCCATCTTTAAGCGCCAATGATTTAAAACTTTGTGCGTACTTAAAAATGAATTTGTCATCTAAAGAAATGGCGCAATTAATGAGCATCACTATTAGAGCCGTAGAAGTTAGTC
>JBILPO010000321.1:0-3246 GCA_044373805.1 Pelobium sp. | reverse complement strand
GAGCAAAGGACTGAAAATCCTTGTGTCGCTGGTTCGATCCCAGCAGGCACCACCACTTAACAAAAAGCTTCAAAGAAATTTGGAGCTTTTTTGGTTTAAAATAATCTTGTTCGAGATTTTATTAAATGCACTTGGTCTTCAGAAATAACAAATATCTCTGTATATTTTGATGAGGGCAAGTGAGCCAGTCCGGTTAATTTTCCAAAAGCAGGCATAATGAGTGTATTTTGTTCACGGTAAAAACATGGTAATGATAGGCTTTGTTTTCCTTTTCCATATAGCTTATAGCCAGGATGAATGTGTCCGGAAATAGAAAATTGATTATTATCAACTTTGATTTTTTCATGAGAAAAAACAATTCCACTTTCTATAAAAGTATGTTCATGCAGGCGAATGTTTAAATTATCATAGTGGTGTATTTTTAGGATATCGTGGTTACCACGTACGAGTTCGAATGAAACATCAGCATATTTTTTTAATAAACTTCCGAATAGCAACCATTCCTGATTCCATTCGCTGTGAAATAAATCGCCTAATAAAAGAACTCTTGAGGGTTTATATTTTATTAGTAAAGCTTCTAGCATCCTTAAATCTTCTATACCGGATTCTAATGGTAGAGGCAAGCCGTTTTTTCTAAAATGAGTCGCTTTTCCAAGATGTATATCAGAGATGATGAGCGTTTGAGTTTCATGCCAGTAAATCGCTTTTTGGGGTAGCAATTCTAATTGCTGATTATTTACAATAATAAAATTTCTATTCATGAATCTTTATCAAACTGAGCTTTCATTTTTAATAAACGGTCTTGAATATTTTCGTTGGTATACAAACTTCGGGTACGGTCTACCATAATTGGAAATGCAAATGGCGTAGGTTTAATTGGCCTTGTTAAAATAATAGATTGTTGATTAATTCTGTCGTAGGCCATTCTCATTCGTTCAATTTCTAATTGAAAATCTAACACTTCATCATAAGCTTGTCTCAAAAGTAAATTTTCAGCATCATATTTTTCAAACACACTAAAGAATAATTGAGAATTGGCTTGAAGGTGCCGGGTTTTCATCGCTTTATTTGGATATCCCTGAAATACCAATCCGGCTATAGAAGCGATTTCGCGAAATCTTCTTTTAGACATCTCCGTAGCATTTATACTCATTTGTATTTCGGCTTCGAGATTTTTGATGTTAAATAAATCTAGTGATAAAGCTTCTTCAATATTAATTTCTTGATCAGACAATAGTTCAAATCCATAATCATTCATTGCAATTGAAAATGTGATGGGTTGAATTTCTGAAATTTTTCTGGCTACTATTGCCGCCATTCCTTCGTGTACAAACCTTCCTTCAAAGGGATACATAAAAACATGGTAACCTTCCTTTGTTTGCACATATTCTATTAAAAACTCTTTACTTGTTGGCAGGTGAGATCGTTTGGATTGCAACTCAAATAGTTCTTTTAGTTTATTGAGTTCGGGATCATCATTTACTTTATTATCGAAATAATTGTCAATCTTATACCTAATCATTGCAGAAAGTTGAGATGATAATGGCATTCTGCCTCCTTGCCAGCTTGGGATTTTCCCATTTTTAAGAGTGCTTTTCCTCACCACAACCTCCATATGATGGACTTTTATAATTTCGAGATTCTTACCTCCAAACCAAAATACATCTCCAGGCTTCAGTTTAGATATAAAACTCTCCTCAATACTTCCTAAACGTTTTCCACTTAAAAATTTTACTTGTAAAGCAGAATCTCCTACTATGGTGCCCATAGAAAGTCTGTGTCGCATGGCAACCCCTCTATCCAAAACTTTATAAATCCCGTCTTCAATTTCTACTTTATAAAACTCATCATAGGCCTGTAGAGAATTACCACCATTGGTAATAAATTGCAAACACCAAGAAAATTCGTCTTTAGTAACGGTGGCAAAACAATGAGTTTTTATGATCTCTTTATAAATAACATCTGGATCAAAACCATCGGAGACAGCCAGCGTGACCAAGTATTGCACTAAAACATCAAAACTCCTCACATAGGGAACTCTGCTTTCAATCACATTTTGTTTGATGGCTTCTCGCATAGCGGCTCCCTCAATAATTTCTAAAGAATTAGTGGGGACAAAGTAGATTTTGCTTAAAGCTCCTGGGCGATGTCCACTTCTTCCGGCTCGTTGCATAAATCTTGCTACTCCTTTTGGGCTTCCTACTTGTATAACGGTATCAACAGCACTAAAATCTACTCCTAAATCTAAACTGGATGTACAAATTACCGCTTTCAATTTACCTTCGTGAAGATTATCTTCTACCCAAGTTCTGGTATTTTGATCTAATGAGCCATGATGTAAGGCTATTAAACCCGCCAAATCTGGTGCTGCTTCTAGTAGTTTTTGATACCAGATTTCTGATTGGGAACGCGTATTTGTAAATATTAAAACCGACTGGCTTTTATGGATGATGGGGATTACTTTAGGTAAGAGTTGGGTACCAATAAATCCAGCCCATGGAAAGTTTTCAATCACATCTGGAAAAATGGTTTCTATCTGAACATTTTTAACAATTTCAGAACGTATCATTTTTGTAGGACTCTCATATTTTCCTAGCAATACATCTTTCGCTTCTTCTAAATTGCCAATAGTTGCTGAAATTCCCCAAATTTTTAAATCAGGATTTAAGCCTTTTAAACGAGATAATGCCAATTCCATTTGAACACCTCTTTTAGATCCAATCAGTTCATGCCATTCATCCACCACCACGGTAGATAGATTTTTAAAAATATCTGGATAACCTTTATTTGATAATAATAGGTGTAAACTTTCTGGAGTGGTGATTAATAACTCCGGCATTTGTTTTTTTTGTTTGGCTTTTTGCCCGGCTGTGGTATCACCACTGCGAATGGCGACCGAAAATGGAATGCCTAAATCTGTACATGACCGTGAGGTGGCATACTCAATTTCTTTGGCCAAAGCTCTAATTGGAGTGATCCATATGGCCTGTAAACCGGGTTTTGTTTTCTTTTGATCATTAGGATATTTTTGAAGATATTCTAATAAGATTCCGAACCAGGCAGAATAGGTTTTGCCACTTCCGGTGGGGGCATTAATTAAACCAGAATATCCGTTTAACATGGCTTTCCAAGTCTCCATTTGGAAAACATGGGGCTTCCATCGCTGCTTTTTAAACCAGGCTAAAATATTTTTTTCTGTCATACAGGATTGGATAGTTGCTGAATTAAATTCAATAAATCTTCTTT
>JBILPO010000320.1:0-3252 GCA_044373805.1 Pelobium sp. | reverse complement strand
AAATTACCAGATAAATTATTGTTAAATTTTTACGAATGTGCTGCCCTAAAAGTACACTTCCTAAAGCAAAAGCAGCAGGAATGTGATGCAAAGCAATTCCAAAAACCAATTGATTACTGTCTTTTCCGGTTAAAGGCATCCCTTCTAAAAAAGCATGAAAACACAAACTTAACATCACTCCCCACGGAAAACTCTTTTGGTGATGATGTAAATGTATATGACCATGTTCTATCCCTTCAGAAAACTGTTCTAATAAAATTTGCAGAATAAAACCCCCTAAAATAAAAAAGCCAATGTTATTACTTTGTTCACTTTTATAAACATCTGGTAAAAGATGTAAAACCGTAATCGCAAAAAGATAAGCTCCGCTAAAAGACAAAATGAGTTTAAGTCTTTTATTATCTTCGTTTTTAACAAAGAAAACAGAAAGACCACCCAAAATAGCACAACTACCCAATAACAGTATAAAAAATAAGCTCATAGTATTAAACGGCGAATGGTATATATTTTAAAAATAATTTAGCAAATAGTAATCCGATTAGAGATCCAAAAAGCATCCCAAAAGTTACATCACTAGGGAAATGTACCCCAACGTAAACCTGTGCAAAGCAAATGGAAGCTGCCCAAAATAAGCCTATAGGTAAAATTAATTTCCACTTTTTATAAAAAATGGTAATAAGAAATAAGGCAACAGCAAAATGATCTGAGGCATGTGTAGAAGGAAAGCTTTTACCTGAGCCACAAGGCACTCTCGAAATTAGATTTGCTTGTACATAAACATCATTACAGGGTCTGGTTCTGTTGAAAGTGGGTTTTAATATGCTGGCGCTTCCAAAATCTGCTAAACCAACCGCTGCAGCAAGAAATAATACTAAGTAAAAACCCTTTAATTTGTAGGTTTTTATCGCTTCGGCAATGATAATAATATAAAGAGGAATCCAAGTGTATTTGTTTCTTAAAATTGGCATTAACCAATCAAAAAAAACATTGCTCAATCCAGAATTGATGGCATAAAAAATTTGATGATCAATTTTTATTAATTCCTCAATCATGCTGCTTTTTTACAAATAAAAATTAACCTGTCAGAATGATTAATGTCAAACTCATTCAAGTTATAATCGCCAAAAACTTGAGTAATTTTTAATCCAGACGCGTGGAACAAGCGTTCAAAATCAGCTAATTTAAAATCCTTAACTTCTTCTTTGAAAGCAAAATGTTTGTTTCTATGTTCGAAATCAATGGTTTTAACAATTTTTCCATTTTCAACCATTCTGCTGATATTAAAAGTAATACCATCAACCTCTTTAGATTCTTTGGTGACCAAATGATTAATAATTTTTTGGCTATTCATATAATCTAAAACTAAAATGCCATCCTTTTTTAAAGATTTTCTAAAAGATTTTAAAGCATTAATATGCTCATTTTCTTTCTCAAAATAACCAAAACTGGTAAATAAGTTAAAGGCAAAATCAAAATAGTTGATATAGAATAAATGACGCATATCATGCACTAAGAAATGCAGTTTTTTATTCTCAAATGGCTGTGCAAATTTAATACTCGAAAAAGAAAGATCTATACCCGTTACATCATATTCTTTTTTGTTGAGATAAATGGCATGTCTACCTCGTCCGCAAGCAATATCTAACATTCTTGATTGAATGCCCGGTTTTAAAAAACTACAAAGATTATCAATAAAGAGCTCAGCTTCTTCCTCGTCTCTCTTTTTATAAAGAATATGATAATAAGGGGAATTGAACCAGTTATGAAACCACTTTTTGGGCATAAATTTTATTTTAAGCGCAAATATAGTTATTTAACATCTTTAAGGGAATGTTTAAAATATCATTAAGAAATAGTATTTTAATATGTTTATTTTTGCAGATTCTAAAATAACGTAAGGTGACTTTAATTAAATCAATCTCAGGAATAAGAGGAACAATTGGAGGGAAAGCAGGCGATGCTTTTACCCCCTCAGATATTATAAAATTCACATCGGCTTTTGGCCTTTGGACAATTCAACAAACTGGTAAGAAGAAAATTATTATTGGTAGAGACGCCCGTTTATCAGGCGAGATGGTTAGAAACTTAGTGGTAGGTACACTACAAGGATTAGGGATTGATGTGGTTGATTTAGGACTTTCAACAACTCCAACCGTAGAAATTGCTGTGCCAGATGAAGATGCAGGTGGCGGAATCATCATTACAGCCAGTCATAACCCTAAACAATGGAATGCTTTAAAATTGCTGAACCATAAAGGGGAATTCATCAATGACGAAGAAGGTAAAAAAGTATTAGAGATTGCCGAAGACACCAACATCAGCTTTGCTGAAGTAAATGACTTAGGGAAAGTGAAAATGGATGACACTTATATGCAAAAGCATATTGATAAAATTCTAGCGCTTCCTTTGGTTGATGTTAAAGCTATTAAAGCAGCAAACTTCAAAATAGCTATAGATTGTGTGAACTCATCAGGAGGTATTTTTGTACCTGCTTTATTGAAGGCTTTAGGTGTTGAAACCGTTTACGAATTATTTTGTGAGCCAGATGGAAAATTCCCTCACAATCCAGAGCCATTGCCAGAAAACCTGACCGCCTTATCTCAAGAGGTACAAAGTAAAAGTGCAGATTTAGGCATAGCTGTAGACCCTGACGTAGATAGATTATGCTTTGTTTGTGAGGATGGAAGCATGTTTGGTGAAGAATATACTTTGGTGGCCGTGGCGGATTATATCCTTAAAAATAAAAAAGGAAATACGGTTTCTAATTTATCTTCAACCAGAGCGCTAAGAGACGTAACGGAACAGGCCGGAGGCGAGTATTATGCTTCGGCAGTAGGAGAAGTTAATGTTGTTAATTTGATGAAATCATCTCATGCAGTAATTGGTGGAGAAGGAAACGGAGGTGTGATTTACCCAGAACTTCATTACGGAAGAGATGCTTTAGTAGGGATAGCCTTGTTTTTAACACATTTGGCTAAATGCGGAAAAACCATTTCTAGGTTAAAAGCATCTTATCCGTCTTATTTTATCTCAAAAAATAAAATCACTTTAACGCCAGAAATGGATATAGATCAATTACTGCTTAAAGTAAAAGAAAAATATAAAGCACAACCTCATTCTACAATAGATGGGTTAAAAATTGAATTTGATAAGCAATGGGTTCATTTAAGAAGATCAAATACAGAGCCGATTATCAGAATTTATTCTGAAGGAAGTACAGAAACAGTAGCCGAAAGTTTAGCCAATAAAATT
>JBILPO010000318.1:0-3274 GCA_044373805.1 Pelobium sp. | reverse complement strand
CAAATGCTTAGAGCTAATGTACAAAAGTTAGACGCTGTTATTTTTACCCATCAACATAAAGATCATATTGCAGGTTTAGATGATATAAGAGCTTTTAATTATAAGCAAAAAGCAGTGATGGATATTTACGCCAATTTAGCAGTTCAAGAATCGCTAAAACGCGAATTTTATTATGTTTTTTCTGATATTAAATATCCGGGCATTCCACAAATTGATATGCATGAGATTCAATCGGAAATTTTCTCGGTTGGAGATATTGAGTTTACACCTATAGAAGTGATGCATTATAAAATGCCAGTTTTAGGGTTCAGAGTTAACGATTTCACCTACATTACTGATGCAAAAACAATTAGTGAATCCGAAATTGAGAAAATAAAAGGCAGCAAAACACTAGTGATTAACGCTTTGCAAAAAGAGAAACATATCTCGCATTTTACTTTAGAAGAGGCCATTACTTTTGCACAAATGATAAATGCCGAGACTACTTATTTTACACATATCAGTCATAGATTAGGAAAACATGAAGATGTTTCTGCTTATTTGCCAAAAGGCATTCATCTGGCTTATGATGGACAAGAAATCCATATCTAAAAAATTGATTGATTGTGCTTTTAAAATTTATATTTGCAAATATACCCAGGTGGCGAAATTGGTAGACGCACCAGCTTGAGGGGCTGGCGCCTGTATGGGTGTGGGAGTTCGAATCTCCTCTTGGGTACAAAATTATATTAAAGCCGCTATTAGAATTTCTATTAGCGGTTTTTTGTTTTCCTATTAACCTAAGTTTTGAGTTTGATTGATAAAAATCAACTTCTTTAATAATTTTAATCAAAGCTTTAATAAAGACTAATTTCCAATTTTGTTTAAATGTTAATCATTATTTAAAATGGTTAATTAATTATTTATCAACCTTAAAATTGAAAATCATGAGACAGTCAAAATTAATGCTAAGCCTAATTGTTTTTATTTTTGGATTCACCGGTCTAACTTTTGCGCAGGTTACATTACCCGAAGTAAAAGTAGTTTCCTTCAATTATAGGTATCTTAATTCGGTGGATAACAAAGAATTAGCCATGCCTGTAAAACGACTGGAATTAGAGACGGCAGCTTTTGACCTCAAGAATTCTGAGTTTTATGAAGATGTTTATGATAACTATTTTATTTCATTTTATATTCCAGAAGGTTCTATACTAGCTGTTTATGATAAAGATGGAAAGCTATTACGTACAGCAGAGAAATTTAAAAATATAAAAATACCAAATGTGGTAGCAAAAGCAGTGGTTACAAAATATCCAGATTGGAAAATTGCTAAAGATGTATATTTGGTAAGTTATTATAGCTCAAATGATGAGTCTTCCAAAACCTATAAACTATTATTAGAAAAGGGGAATAAAAGGCTTAGGGTGAAAACAAATGAAAAGGGAGAATTTCTATAAAAATATAAAAATACCATAAAAAAAGCTACTTCAAAAAGTGGCTTTTTTTATGGTAAAGAAATTCTGTTTTTAAAAGTCATTCCTATTTCACTAAAGTGTTACACAGAAAATATTATTTCTCGTCTTATTTCTTTTAATTTAAACTCTTATTTTAATAAATATGAAAAAAGCAATACTTTTTTGTTCTTTACTCGTGTGTTTTGGAGTTTCTCATGCCCAAAATGTGAAAAGAAAACTTAATCCAAATGATGTTTATCGTTTACAGTCTGTGGCTAATGCGCAAGTTTCTCCAGACGGAAAATGGGTTTTATATAGCGTTTCTACCCCAGATTCTGCTAAAAACAAAAAGCAATCTGATCTTTTTATGGTAAGTTGGGATGGAAAGGATAATTTTCAACTCACTTATTCTGAAGAAGGTGAAGGTGCTGCCACTTTTAGTCCTGATGGGAAATACATTTCTTACCTTTCTTCTAAAAAAGTAGATTCCGTAGAAAACAGTCAAATTTGGTTAATGGATAGGAGAGGTGGAGAAGCTAAACAATTCACCAAAGTAAAAGGTGATTTACAAAGTTATTTATGGTCTTCAGATGGTTCTAAAATAGCTCTAGTAATTAAAGACGAAGATTTAGCAGCTAAAAAGAAATCACCAACCAAAGCACCTATAGTGGCTACCAGATACAATTACAAACAAGATATACAAGGTTATACCGATAGTAGAGCTACTCATCTTTACGTTTTGGATGTTGTTTCAGGTAAAATCACTCAAATTACTACTGGTAATTACGATGAGGGTCAACCTAGTTGGTCGCCAGATGGTTCAAAAATTGCTTTTGTAAGTAATAGAACGGCCGACCCAGATAGAAATGACAACGATGATATTTATATTGTGGACGCAAAAGCTGGAGCACAAATACAACAGTTAACTACTTGGAAAGGTAGAGATAGCCGACCATCTTGGAGCAAAGACGGGAAGTATATTGCTTATTTACGTTCTACTTCTGATGAAACCTTTATCAACTATGATCAAAATATTTTAGCCATGATGAATCCAGATGGCACTAATTCAAAGTTATTAACTAAAGAATTAGATCGCCCAGTTGGTAATCCAAAATGGCATATTGATAGCAAAAGCATTGCTTTTTTGGTAGATGATGACAGACAATCTTATATCTCTTCGGTAGATTTAGCTACCGGAAAAATTTCTAAAGTTATTGATGGCGAGCGTAGTTTTTCAGGTTTAGAAAGTCATTCTTCGGGTGCGTGGTTAACCACTATGAGCGATCCTCAGCATCCTTCAAATTTGTACACCTTAACTAATGGTTTATTAAATCAAATTACTCATGTTAATGAAAAATGGTTAGGCAGCGTTGATTTAGCCACCGTTACAGGCTTTAAATCTAAAAGTAAAGACGGAACTATCGTATCTGGATTGCTTTTAAAACCATCTGATGTGGGAACTAAAAAATTGCCTTTAATTTTATTTATTCATGGAGGTCCGGTTGCTCAAGACGAATTTTCTTTTGATCTCACCCGTCAGGTTTTAGCCGCTGGTGGTTATGCCGTTGCAGCGGTAAATTATAGAGGAAGTAACGGCAGAGGCATTGCTTTTAGTAAAGCCATTTATGCCGACTGGGGAAATTTAGAAGTACAAGATTTATTAGGTGCTACAGATTATTTAGTAAAGCAAGGTTTGGTTGATGGCGATAAATTAGGAATTGGAGGTTGGAGCTATGGCGGTATTTTAACCGATTATACCATAGCAACCGATACCAGATTTAAAGCTGGGATAAGCGGTGCGGGCAGTGCAATGCAACTTTCTATGTATGGAATTGATCAAT
>JBILPO010000317.1:0-3279 GCA_044373805.1 Pelobium sp. | reverse complement strand
CTCATGTCAATACGTACCATTGCAGCCTCATCATTAAACAAGAATTCAGCTAAAGCCTTTGCTAATTCTGTTTTTCCTACACCGGTTGTTCCTAAAAATATAAAAGAACCAATTGGTTTTTTCTGATCTGAAAGGCCTGCTCTAGATCTTCTTATGGCATCAGAAATGGCTTCAATAGCTTCATTTTGTCCAGCCACTCTTTCATGTAACTTTGCTTCTAAATGCAATAGCTTTTCTCTTTCACTAGCAATTAATTTAGTTACAGGAATGCCTGTCCAGCGGGCTACTACACCTGCAATATCATCAGAGGTTACTTCTTCTTTAAGCATTCGGCTATCCTTGGTTTTATTCTCCAATTCTTGCTTTAGTTTTTCTACTTCTACTTGGGTATCTTTTATTTTTCCGTATCTAATTTCTGCAACTTTTCCATAGTCACCTGCTCTTTCTGCTTGCTCAGCCTCTAATTTTAGATTTTCAATTTCCTGAATTTTGTTGTTTAAACTGTCAACTAAATCTTTTTCTCCCTGCCATTTTGCTTTTAATTCATCTCTTTCAGAAGTTAAATCGGCAATTTCTTTAGAAAGATCGCCTACTTTTCTTTCGTCATTTTCTCTTTTAATGGCCTCACGCTCAATCTCTAATTGCATAATTTTGCGGTCCAACTCATCAACTACCTCCGGTACCGAATCCATCTCCATTCTTAATTTAGAAGCTGCTTCGTCCATTAAATCAATGGCTTTATCTGGTAAAAACCGATCAGAAATATAGCGTTGAGAAAGCTCTACGGCTGATATAATGGCTTCATCTTTTATCCTTACTTTATGGTGTGTTTCATAACGTTCTTTTAAACCTCGTAAAATAGAAATAGCATCTTGAGTGCTGGGCTCATCAACCATCACCTTTTGGAAACGACGCTCTAAGGCCTTATCTTTCTCTAAATATTTTTGATATTCATTTAAAGTTGTTGCTCCAATAGCTCTTAATTCGCCACGAGCCAAGGCTGGTTTTAAAATATTTGCAGCATCCATAGCGCCTTCGCCGCCACCTGCCCCCACTAAAGTGTGAATCTCATCTATAAATAAAATGGTTTCGCCGTCACTTTCTGTAACTTCCTTAATTACTGCTTTTAAACGTTCTTCAAACTCGCCTTTATATTTTGCCCCAGCAATTAACGAACCCATATCTAAAGAATAAACTACTTTAGTTTTGAGATTTTCTGGTACATCACCTTTTATAATTCTAAATGCAATTCCTTCTGCAATGGCGGTTTTACCCACTCCGGGTTCGCCAATAAGAATTGGATTGTTTTTTGTACGTCTGGATAAAATTTGTATGACACGCCTAATTTCTTCATCTCTCCCAATTACTGGATCTAATTTCCCTGATTCGGCGTATTCATTTAAGTTACGGGCATATTTATTTAAAGCCTGATAAGTAGCTTCAGCATTTTGATCGGTTACTTTAGCATCACCACGTAAATCTTTTATCGCTTTTTTTAAGTCTTTTTCAATGACTCCCTGATCTTTTAATAAACCTGCAGTTTTATCATTAGCGGCTAAAATTCCAAGCAGAATATGTTCAACAGAAATAAACTCATCTTTAAATTCCTTGAGATAAGATTGTGCTTTTAACAAAGTGCTATTAGCAGCATTAGATAAGTAGATGTTACTTCCAGAAACTTTTGGGAAAGCGTTAATTTGCTCATCTAAAGCTTCGTTTAAACGATTGATGTTGACGTTTAATTTTTTTAATACATAACCAACTACATTTTCGTCAACAGATAAAAGTCCTTTTAGGATATGTGCATTCTCAATAGCTTGTTGCTGAAAACCTTGAGTAATGTCTGAAGCTTTTTGTACAGCTTCCTGTGCTTTTATGGTATAATTATTAAAATTCATGGTGCTTGTCCTCCGATGGAAGTCAGCAAAAACAGCACCAATAATATTTAATTTTTTAAAGCTGTAATTCTGTCTTAAATAGGTAGGCGATAGAGACTTTTTGTCTTAAGAAGAAAATTTTTAATGTTAAAATTTCCGAATTATTCTTGATTTAACTTGTTATACCAATATGCAGAAAAAGAATACCTCGTAACTTCTGCAATTAGTAAAAAATAAAACCATACATTTTGAAAGTTTGTAGTTGATATTTCAAGCTCAAAACCTAGGTAATAAGCTAAATAACTTAAAAAATCAAAACTAAAATAGAGGTAAATAAACCTGAATGGGATTTGAATAAAACTAAAAATTAGTCCTGATTTCTTTTGTTGAAACAATAATATTCCGGAAAATAAAAAAGAGGAGAGAACTATTGATTCCCAAATTGCACCAGCTTTTTGGGGTATAGAAAACTGTATTTGACTATAAGTGGTGGTTAAATAAAGAATTTTAGCTTTAATAAATAAGAGGAAAGTGATGCTATCAAAACAGCCAAATAGCCGTAATCCTCGTTTCATTAAATTAAACCAATTCTTTTTGCAGAGCAGCTGTTTGGTGATCAACTAATTTTTGAAGCGGACCGCTGGCTAACATTTTCATCATCATGTTTAAATCTGCAGAAACGGCTAGAGTAGCGGTGGTATGTTCTCCATTTTCTGTAATTAACCATTTCATTTCTACCGCAAAAGGAGCCTCCTCTGAAGGCACAATTAATATTTCTTTATTTTCTATACGAGAAGAAACTTTTAAAGCCAATTTAGCCATATTTTGAATGGTAAACTTGGCTTCGTCAGTAGTGCTGCTCCAATTATAAATATTTTCGGGCATCAGTTTTTGATGATTGTTTAAATCACTTAAAAAACTATAAACTTGGTTTACAGGTTGGTTAATTTGTACTGAGCTTTCAAAAATAGTCATGGTGTTTTTTTAGATTTATTTTTCAATTTGTTGTCCCCATTGAGATGGGTTTCTTCTCCATTCGTTTAGTAACTCAATATCATTTTTTTGTACAAAATGATGCTCAGCAGCATAATCTATTAGGGCATTGTAATTAGAAAGCGTAGAGAAACGGCATTTAGCTTCGGCAAAATTTTCTTGGGCAATATCAAAACCGTAAGAGAAAATGGCCACTAAACCAGCAACTTCATAACCTGCATCACGTAAAGCATGGATAGCTTGTATACTGCTTTTGCCGGTAGAAATTAAATCTTCAACAACTACTACTCTTTGGCCTGGGTTAATTTCCCCTTCAATTAAACTTTGGGTGCCATGTTCTTTTGCTTTTGCTCTAACATAAATAAATGGTAAACCTAATTCTTGTGCCACTAATGCACCTTGTGGAATG
>JBILPO010000023.1:0-11327 GCA_044373805.1 Pelobium sp. | reverse complement strand
AATAACGGCTATTAAATTTTAATGAGTAAAAGGCTTGTAGGGTTATTAGCTGCTTTAGGTGCAAATATTATTTGGGGATTTTTTTCAATTGCATTAAGGTTTTTAAAGGATTACTCAGTAGATCAAATTTTATATTATCGCATTTTTGTTTCTTTTATTATTTGCTGGATAGTCATCTTCCTATTTAATAGGAAACAATTAAAGGCTGACATTTTACAATTAAGAGGGGATAATGATATACCAAAGTTAAAACTTTGGTTTTTGATTATTTTATCAGGTGTTTTAATCACATTAAATTGGTTTACTTTCATTTATGTAGTAAACAATGTAAATCTAAAGTCTGGAGCGTTTGCTTACATGGTTTGCCCTTTAATAACTGCACTAGGTGGTTTTTTAATTTTAAAAGAAGAATTAAGCAGATTAAAACTCATTGCTATAGCAATTGCAATCATCTCGATAATTATTTTAGCCACAGGGTCTTTTACGGATGTAATGTGGTCGGTAATTACAGCTGCTTTTTATGCGTTCTTTCTGGTAATTCAAAGAATCATCAAAACCATTAGTAAACTGAATATGCTGGGCTTTCAATTATTTATAGCATTATTTTTAATTTTGCCTTTGTTTTTTATCAATCTAAAGCCTATTCCTTTAAATCTGTCATTTTGGGTTGATATTGTTATTATAGCTATATTTTTTACGTTATTGCCATTATTATTAAGTTTATTTGCTTTAAATAGTTTGCCATCATCAACCGTTGGGATCATCATTTATGTCAATCCTATTGTTGCATTTGGTGTAGCATTTTTCTATTTTCATGAAACTATTAAAGCAAACCAATTATTTGCTTACGGTTTGTTAGCTATTGCTGTTGTAATTTTTAATTGGAAAATTTTAAAAGAGAATATTTTTAAAATTCTTAAAAGTAAACCTGAGATTGATATCATTTCCTGATTTTGAATGATCAAATATTTAAAACACCCATTGAGTATCTAAGAGGAGTTGGCCCGCAAAGGGCAGAGATCCTTAAAAAAGAAATAGCTGTATATACTTACGGAGATTTACTTATTTATTATCCTTTTAGATATATAGATAGAACCCAGTTCTACAAAATCAGAGATCTTAACCACGAACTTCCCTATATTCAAGTTTTAGTAAGACTTAAATCTTTAGAGCTTTTAGGAGATAAAAAGACCAAACGGTTAATTGCCCAAGCTATTGATGATACTGGTGAAATTGAATTGATCTGGTTTCAAAGTATTGCTTGGGTCCAAAAAAATCTACAAATCAATCAAGTTTACATCATTTTTGGGAAAGTGACTTTTTTTAATGGAAAAGTACAAATGGCGCATCCAGAAATGGAGCTGTTTAATAAAGAGCAAAAGAACAGGGGGAACCTTAGTTTGCAACCAGTTTACTCTTCTACAGAAAAATTAAAACAGTACAGTTTAGATTCTAAGGGAATACAACGGCTAATGGCTTCCTTACTTGATTCCTGTTTGCCTCATATTGATGAAGTAATCCCAGCTTATTTAGTTCATCAGTTTAAACTAAATAAAAGAGGGGAAGCATTTCAGAATATCCATTTTCCAACTGATGCTAATACGCTCAAAAGAGCGCAAAATACTTTAAAATTTGAAGAGCTTTTCTTTATTCAGCTTAAATTATTAAGATCAAAGTTACTACGGACAAAAAAGTTTAAAGGAAATATTTTTGAGAATGTAGGCGAAAAATTCACTGATTTCTATGAAAATATATTGCCTTTTCAGCTTACAAATGCTCAAAAAAAGGTAATTAAAGAAATTAGAGCCGATACTTATAAGGGTATTCAAATGAATAGGCTAGTGCAGGGTGATGTTGGCTCTGGTAAAACTGTGGTGGCATTAATGGCAATGCTATTAGCTATTGATAATAACTTTCAGACATGCTTAATGGCTCCTACAGAGATTTTAGCCACACAACATTACCATTCTATAAAATCTTTATTAAAAGATGAATTTGTTTCTGTTGAACTTTTAACTGGATCCACCAAAAAGAAACATCGAAGAATTATAGCTGAACAATTAGAATCTGGAGCTTTATCTATTTTAATTGGAACTCATGCTTTAATTGAGGAGCCTGTGAAATTTAAAAATTTGGGTTTTGCAGTAATTGATGAACAACATCGTTTTGGTGTAGAACAAAGAGCTGCGTTATGGAAAAAGAATATCATCCCACCTCATATTTTAGTGATGACAGCTACTCCAATCCCCCGTACTTTAGCAATGACGCTTTATGGTGATTTAGATGTTTCTGTAATTGATGAGTTACCTGCTGGAAGAAAGCCGATTGAAACTTTGCATTTATTTGAAAACCAACGACTGAGAATGTTTGGTTTTATGAAACAGGAAATAGCAAAAGGAAGGCAAGTATATGTTGTTTATCCATTAATTCAAGAAAGCGCTAAATTGGATTTAAAAAATTTGATGGATGGTGTTGACGTGATGAGTAGAGAATTTCCATTACCTGATTATCGAATTAGTATAGTTCATGGGCAGCTTAAAGCGGCTGATAAGGAATTCGAAATGCAAAGGTTTGTAAAAGGGGAAACCCAAATTATGGTGGCTACAACAGTAATAGAGGTGGGTGTTAATGTGCCTAATGCAACAGTAATGGTAATAGAAAATGCGGAGCGTTTTGGTTTGTCTCAATTGCATCAACTTAGAGGTAGAGTAGGGAGAGGGGCTGATCAATCTTTTTGTATTCTAATGTCGGGGACAAAATTAAGCAGAGAAGGCAAAATCAGATTAGAAACGATGGTAAAAACAAATGATGGTTTTGAGATATCAGAGATAGATTTACAATTACGTGGTCCAGGAAACATTGAGGGAAAACAACAAAGCGGCATAATGGACTTAAAAATTGCCGATTTGGCATTAGATCAAAAAATCTTGCTGGAAGCAAGAAAATGTGTGATTCAAATTTTGGACGAAGATCCTGAGCTTATAAAAGTAGAACATGAGGTTTTAAAAGCTTTTTTTGCTAAGACTGAAAATGGAATCACCCTCGATAAAATATCCTAATATTTGGCATATATCTATTACATTTGATTTTAAAACTTTAAATATGAAATCTATTAAATTGCTTGTTGCTGTTATCTTTTTATTTGTTTTAACGGTTCATGGTCAAGACTCTTTGGTTTTGAGAAAAATTTATGACGAAGCTCTAGTAAACGGAAGAAGTTATGAAAATTTAAAATATTTATGCAAACAAATAGGGCCTCGTTTAAGCGGATCGCCTCAAGCTCAAAAATCAGTAGAGTGGACAAAAAGCTTAATGGAAAGTTACGGCTTTGATAAGGTTTTTTTGCAGGAATGCATGGTTCCGCATTGGGTTAGAGGAGATAAAGAAGTTGGAAAAATAATTAATGGAAAAACCAGTATTGATGTTCCAATTTGTGCTTTAGGAATGTCTCCTGCGACACCAGGAGACGGAATAACTGCTCAAGTTATAGAAGTCAAAAGTTTAAAAGAGTTAGAAACTTTAGGTGAATCTGCCATCAAGGGAAAAATTGTTTTTTTCAATCGCCCATTCGACCCTAGATTTATAGAAACAGGCAAAGCTTATGGAGCTGCAGGCGATCAAAGATTTGCTGGTCCCGCTGCTGCGTCTAAGCTTGGCGCCGTTGGAGTAATAGTAAGATCATTAACAGAAAGTTTAGATGATTATCCTCATACTGGAACTACTCAGTTTCCAGAAGGGAGTAAACAAATACCTGCTGCTGCAATTTCAACAAATGGAGCTAATCAATTAAGCACATTATTAAAACTTAAACAGTCTACTGAGGTACAATTTTACTTTAAACAAAATTGTAAAACTTTACCTGATGCAAAATCTTATAACGTTGTTGGTGAAATTACTGGGTCTGAAAATCCGAATGAATTTATTACCGTTGGGGGGCATTTAGATTCATGGGACTTATCAGAAGGCGCTCATGATGACGGAACAGGCATTGTGCAGTCTTTAGAAGTTTTAAGAATTTATAAAGCAATGGGCATGAAACCAAAACACTCTATTAGGGCTGTAATGTTTATGAATGAAGAAAATGGTGGAAGAGGAGGTGATAAATATGCCGAATTAGCGCTTAAAAACAATGAAATACATATTGCAGCTATAGAGTCTGATGGAGGTGGTTTTACGCCCAGAGGTTTTACATTTCAGGGTGTTTCTAGAGAGACAATTAAGAATATCAATTCTAATTGGAAAGAACTGCTTTCTCCTTACCTCGTAGATCGTTTAAGCATTGGTGGAAGTGGCAGTGATATTGAACCCCTTGCAGTTTTTAAAGAAGCCGTTTTAATTGGTTATAGGGTAGATTCTCAGCGTTATTTTGACATTCATCATACGCCAAATGATGTTTTCGAAAACGTAAACAAAAGAGAATTAGAATTAGGCGCTGCTGCGATGACGGCTTTGGTTTATTTGATAGATCAACACGGCATTAAATAATCATTTTATAGTTTTATTTTTTGGAATTAAATACTATCCATAAAGATCCTTACATCGCATTAAAATTTCCGGAGTTTAGGTCTTTTCTGGTAATGCGCTTTTTTCTTACCATAGGCTACCAAATTCAAGGGGTAGTTTTGGGGTGGTATATTTATAATCTCACTAAAGATCCTTTATCATTAGGGTTAATTGGTCTTTGCGAAGCAATTCCGGCAATAGGAATTGCTCTTTATGGAGGTTATATTGCTGATAAATCAAATAAGAAAACACTTTTAATTAGAGTTGTTGGCGTAATTCTATTTGCCTCTTTAATTTTATATATTATAACACTACCGTCTGTAACCGTTTATTTAGGTCAATCTTTATTAATTACTACTATTTATGTAATGGTATTTGTGATTGGTATGGCTAGAGGGTTTTACGCTCCTACATCTTTTTCTTTAATGGCTATGATTATCCCCAGAGAGCATTATCCCAACTCTTCTACCTGGAATAGTTCTGCTTGGCAAACAGCTTCAATTGTTGGCCCGGCATTAGGCGGTTTATTATATGGTTTTGCAGGGATTAATCATACATTCATTTTTGTGTTGATTTGTATATCGGTATCATTTATAGGCACATTTTTCTTTAAAAGTAGACCATCAACTTTTGTAAAGACAGGTAGTATTTATAAAAGCCTTTCAGAAGGATTAAAATTTGTGTTTAAAACAAAAATATTAGTTGGAGCTTTAAGTTTAGATCTATTCTCTGTTTTTTTTGGAGGAGCTGTAGCTCTGATACCTGTAATAGCTACAGAAGTTTTACATGTTGGCGCAACGGAATTTGGAATGTTAAGAGCTGCACCAGCGGTTGGAGCAGTTTTAACCATGTTATTAATGACTAGATTTTCTCCAATGGGTAAACCATGGCGAAACCTACTTTTTGCCGTTACAGGTTTTGGGGTTTCTATTGTCTGTTATGGGTTGTCCACTAACTTTTACCTCACTCTTTTCTTTCTTTTTTTAGAAGGAGCTTTTGATAGCGTAAGCGTAATTATTAGATCTACTATTTTACAACTGGTTACCCCTGATGAAATGAGAGGAAGAGTATCAGCGGTAAATTCTATGTTTATTGGTTCGTCTAATGAGATTGGACAATTTGAATCAGGTTTAACCGCTAAATTAATGAGAACGGTTCCTGCCATAGTTTTTGGAGGCAGCATGACGTTGTTAGTTTCTGCTGTAACTTGGTATAAAACTAAAAAATTAGTCTCCATGTCATTAGAAGACATTAGTAACTCTTAATTTCAATGGGTTTAAAATGAAAGATGGTGATGATTTTTCTGTTAAAATTCCTGTTTTTGAAGGACCGTTTGATTTACTTCTTTTTTTTATTGAAAAGGATGAATTGGATATTCATAATATCCCAATAGCAAAAATTACCGATGATTTTTTAAGCTACCTACATCAACTTAATTCATTAAATATGGAGTTGGCAAGCGAATTTATTTTTGTTGCCGCTACTTTAATGCGAATAAAGGCAAAAACGCTTTTGCCTAGGCCAGAGCTTAATGAAGAAGGGCAGGAAATTGACTTGAAAAGAGACTTGATACATAGGCTTTTAGAATACAAAAGATTTAAAGAAGTTACAGAAGAGTTTAAATTGCTTGAAGATGCCAGATTTAATAAAGAGAAACGAGGTAATATTGCTGAAGATAGCCATAGTTTAATGAGCCAAACAGAACCTGCCGAAGATCTTTCTTCTTTTGATTTATATAAATTATTAAAGACCTATCAAAAAGTAATGGGAAATTACTTAGTAAGAACAGAAGAAGTAAAACACACGGTAGAAAAATATCCTTACAGCATAGAAGAGCAAAAAATACAAATAGCTAATCTTCTTAAGATCAACGCTCAATTAGATTTTAAAAATCTGTTGAAGATATCAAAAGACAAAGTACAGTTTGTATATAATTTTTTAGCAGTTCTAGAAATGTTGCAGCAACAACTGCTAAGCATCCAAATTGGTTTAGGGTTTAATAACTTTTGGATTGAGCAAAAGTAAGTGATTGCTCAATAAAATGAATAACTTTTAATTCGTCTTCCAAGCCAATTTCAGGTTTTTTATTGTTACGTAAACAGTAGATTACTTTTTTTAAGAAGTCATCATGTTTATCTGCTGATCCTTTATAATATTGGTAATTATTAGCTTGGGTAATTTGATCAAAAACAGGCATATCAAATTTATCCTCAATATTAACAAAATCAAACTTTTCCATATACTGTCCACCAACTTTTACATTGCCTTTAGTGCCGATAAGAGTCAAACTACTTTCTATGTTGTTTTGATAGGCGGCTGTTGTAAAATTAAAAACTCCTTTGCCTCCATTAGCAAAATTAAAAGTAATAATGCCACTATCGTTAAATTCAGTTTTTATGTCTTTGTTTAGTGTAAATAATTCGCTATTAATTTGGTTAGGCTCACCAACAAGCCAAATCATCAAATCAATAAAATGGCTAAACTGAGAATAAAGAGGGCCACCACCAATGGTTTTTGAAGCTCTCCATTGAGATTCATCATAATATCTTTGATTTCTATTCCAAAAACAATTGATTTGAAGAAATAGGAGATCACCTAATTGCTTTTGCGACATTAGTTTTTTAAGCCAAATAGCCACAGGGCTGTAGCGGTTTTGCATTACCGCAAAAACTTTCTTACCGGAGTTGTTCTCCGCTTGCATCATATCAAAAACCTCATTTGCTTGTAAAGCCACTGGCTTTTCACATATTACATGATATCCATTATTTAGGCAATCAATAGTGTGTTTTGGATGTAAGCCGTTTGGGGTGCAAATGCAAACTACATCTGCTGCAATTTTTGCGGCAAAGAAATCATCAATAGAAGTAAAAAATGGAATTAATTTATCAATTGATTTTCGTTTATTAAAATCGATGTCAACTGCGGCAACTAATTCTGTATCACTAAAGCTTGAAAGTAGACTCGAATATTTTGAGCCAATATTACCCACACCTATAATAACGAAACTAATTTCTTTCATCTACAGTTTTAATATTTAAAAATGGTGCAAAATATCTAATTTAGGGCTTTCATTCAAAATAGGGTTTCATGCCTTGTTTTTTGAATTAATATGTTTAATCTGTAATAATATACATTTTCAATAAAAATAAATGAAAAAGGATAAATTAATTTTCACTTTAATAGAAGAAGAAGAAGCCAGACAAGAAAATGGTCTCGAGCTAATAGCGTCAGAAAACTTTGTAAGCGAGCAGGTTATGAAGGCAGCAGGCTCTGTATTAACCAATAAATATGCAGAAGGATTGCCAGGAAAAAGATATTATGGTGGCTGTGAAGTAGTAGATGAAATTGAAATTATTGCGATAGAGAGAGCAAAAGAATTGTTTAATGCAGCTTGGGCTAATGTGCAGCCTCATTCTGGTGCTCAGGCAAATGCCGCAGTCTTTCTAGCGCTTTTAAATCCTGGAGACAAAATTTTAGGATTTGATTTATCTCATGGAGGTCATTTAACACATGGTTCACCAGTTAATTTTTCTGGTAAAATATATAAGCCTTTTTTTTACGGTGTAGAAGAAGCTACAGGTTTAATCAATTATAAACAATTAGAAGAAGTTGCACTTAAAGAGAAGCCTAAGTTAATCATTTGCGGAGCATCAGCTTATTCTAGAGATTGGGATTATAAATTTATTAGAGAAGTTGCAGATAAAATTGGAGCTTTAGTTTTAGCAGATATTTCTCATCCATCAGGTTTAATTGCCAGAGGTTTACTTGCAGATCCACTTCCTTACTGTCATGTGGTAACAACAACAACTCATAAAACTTTAAGAGGGCCACGAGGTGGTTTAATTATGATGGGAAAAGATTTTGAAAATCCTTTTGGCATCAAAACTGCTAAAGGAGAACTAAAAATGATGTCTGCGTTGTTGGATGGAGCTGTTTTTCCTGGTACACAAGGTGGGCCCCTAGAGCATATTATTGCTGCAAAAGCTATCGCTTTTGGCGAAGCTTTGAGCGATAAATATATGGACTATATAATTCAGGTTAAAAAGAATGCTCAAGCTATGGCGGCAGCATTTGTAGCCAGAGACTATAAACTAATATCGGGAGGTACAGACAATCATTTAATGTTGATAGACCTCAGTAATAAGAATATAACTGGTAAGTTAGCAGAAGAAGTTTTAGGAGAAGCAGAGATTACAGTAAATAAAAACATGGTCCCTTTTGATAAGAGATCCCCATTTGTTACCTCAGGAATTAGAGTTGGAACAGCCGCAATTACTACAAGAGGATTAAAAGAAAAGCACATGGAAAAAATTGTTGAGTTTATTGATGAAGCATTAATTCATCATGATGACAAACCGTATTTAGAAAAAATTCGCAATAAGGTTAATGATATGATGGCTAAACATCCTCTTTACAAAAAATCATAAATAATGAATACCGAGGAATCATCATCTTTAGATTATCAAAAGTTTTACAAACCAACGATAATTAAATATGATCACTATGAGTCTTCCTCTGATTTAGAATTTGATCACATCTTAGAATTGGCCTGTTTTATAACAAACAGTCCAATTTCTTTTATTTCCTTTTTTGAAAACAACCTAGAATGTGTTAAATACACGAAAGGTATACCCCCCTCAGAATTGCCTCTTGAGCAATCTTTGTGTCAGTTTCCTATTCATGAAAACAATTTTTATGAAATAGAGAATGTAAACAATAATGACAAAGTAAAAGCCATTTTAAAAAGATCTGATTATGATTTTAAATATTTTGCCGGCATTCCTCTTATTAGTCCAGAGGGATTAATTGTTGGCACAATTAGCGTAATAGATCAACAATCAAAAAAATTAACGGCAGACCAAATCAAAGCTTTTAAAGCTTTAGGATTACAAGTAATTAAAAACCTTGAGTTACGTAAAAAAGATCTTGAAGAAATAAAAAGCAAATTAAAAAGAGAAGAATTTACTGATTTATTTAATTCATCACCTGATTTAATTTGCCTCCTAAGCGCCGATCAAAAAATAGTAAATATTAATACTGCTGTTTTTAAAATGATGGGGTATGATGTTGAAGATTGTATTGGATTAAACATTTCTGATTTCATTGTCTCAGAAGATAAAATGAATGTTTTTAATACAGCAACAGAGAGTTTAAGGAATAAGAAAAAGCATTTTGAAATAGAAACTAGGGTAGTTACTAAAAATAAAACCCTAAAATGGATTAGTTGGAACGCAATCTCTAAAAACAAAATGTGGTTTGTTACAGGCAGAGACATTTCAAATTACAAAGAAACATTACAGCAATTACATCAATTATCAACTGTAGCAAGTAAAATAAATAATGGGGTAGTTATTAGTAGCGCCAACAACAATGTTTTATGGATAAATGATGCTTTCACAAAAATAACTGGATACACTCTAGAAGATTTAGAAGATCAAAAACTAGGGGATGTAATAGTTGGCGCAAATAGCAATATTGATATAATAGAAAAAGCCAGATTAGAAACTCATAATAAAAAATCTTTTTCTGTTGAGTTATTGGCTTATAGAAAAGATGGAAAACCTATTTGGCTTTCTATTTACAACACTATTATTTTAGATGCTAAAGGTGAGGTAGAAAGCTTAATTGAAATTGTTAAAGATATAACAGAAAGGAAAGAAGCTGAAGAACAATTAGAATTACTTTCTTTAGTTGCCAGTAAAACCGAGAATGGTGTTTCCATTAGTGATAAAACAGGTAGAGTGAAATGGATTAACACTGCTTTATCAAAAATGATAGGTTACCAATTAGATGAGCTCATAGGAAAAAGAACTGGAGATCTTCTTAAGGGTGCTGATACTGATGTTAAAATGCTTAATCAAGCTAGAGATGGCGTCAGAAAATCTATCCCATATAATTTAGAATTAAAAGTTTATAAGAAAGACGGGACGCCTATTTGGCTATCTATTTCTAATACCCCAATTCTTGATCAGCAAGGAAATATAGAAAGAGAAATTGAAATTATTAACGATATTTCTGATAGAAAGCTAGCCGAGATACAATTGTTGGCCGCTAAAGAGCAAGCTTTACAACTAAGTAAAGCAAAGGAAATGTTCCTTTCTGTAATGAGTCATGAGATTAGAACGCCTTTAAATGCCGTAATTGGAATAACTAATATTTTGTTGTCAGAAGCAAACTTAGAACATCAAGTTCAACCACTTAACTTACTTAAATTTTCTTCTGATAACCTTTTAAATCTTATTAATGATATTCTTGATTTTTCTAAAATGGAGATTGGAAAAATGGAACTTGAATATAAAAGATTCAATATTAGAGCACTTGTTAAAGATATTGTAGATTCTTTAGCTTTTAAAATAAACGAAAAAGGTATTGAACTAAAGTATAAAATTAGTGCTGATTTACCCGAATTAGTAAGAGGAGATAAAACAAGGCTTTATCAGATCTTAATTAATTTAATTAATAACGCTATTAAGTTTACTGAAAAAGGATTTGTAAAAATTTCCATAGATGTTGTAAAAATCACCAAACAGCATACCTTTATACATTTTGAAATTACTGATACTGGAATAGGAATCCCTGAAGATAAATTTGAAGACATATTTGAATCATTTACGCAAGCGGCAGCTAATACTTCAAGAAAATATGGCGGTACAGGCCTAGGTTTATCAATCACAAAAAAATTAATAGAACTTTACAGTGGCGAAATTAAAGTCAAAAGTATATTAGAAAAAGGCTCAACATTTTATTTTGATCTTAAATTTGATAGTTTAAAAGAAGAAGACATGGAAGTTAAAGAGGGGTCTAACGCCATTAAAATATTAAAT
>JBILPO010000316.1:0-3288 GCA_044373805.1 Pelobium sp. | reverse complement strand
TAACAATATCACTCCTTTAAAATCTTTCATTCCGTTGTTTAGGGCTGTAATAGATTCCAAATCAAGGTGATTGGTAGGCTCGTCTAACAGTAAAACATTAGGGCCTTCTAACATCATTTTCGAGAACATGCAACGCATTTTTTCTCCTCCAGATAATACACTTGATTTTTTGAAAACTTCTTCTCCAGAGAATAACATTCTTCCTAAAAAGCTTCTTATAAAGGTTTCATCCTTTTCGGCAATAGAATATTCTCTTAACCAATCTACCAAATTATCATCCTTACCTTCAAAATAACTAGAGTTGTCTATGGGTAAGCTTGATGGAATTGCGGTCACTCCCCATTTAAATTCGCCAGTAAAATCTGTATCTCTACCCGCTAAAATATCATGTAAAGCAGTAGTTGCTAAAGAGTTTTGAGAAAGTATAGCTACTTTATCGCCTTTATTAATGGTAAAACTTACGTTCTTAAACATGGTTTCTCCATTGGCAACTTTTGTTAAATTCTCCACTTGTAAAACCTGGTCGCCTAAATCGCGAAGCATTTGGTTAAACATAATGGCTGGATATTTTCTGCTAGAAGCTTTAATTTCATCAACATTGATCTTATCTAAAGCTTTCTTACGAGAAGTAGCTTGTTTAGATTTAGAAGCATTGGCAGAGAAACGGCGAATAAATTCTTGTAGTTCCTTAATCTTGTCTTCCGCTTTCTTATTCTGATCAGAGCGTTGTCTTAATGCCAATTGAGAAGACTCATACCAGAAACTATAGTTACCAGAATAGATGTTCATTTTGCTGAAATCTATATCAACAATATGTGTACAAACGGTATCTAAAAAGTGTCTATCGTGAGAGACAACCAAAACTATATTCTCATAATCGGCTAAAAAATTCTCTAACCAACCTACAGTTTCAATATCTAAATCATTAGTAGGCTCATCTAGAATCAAAATATCAGGGTTACCAAAAAGTGCTTGAGCCAATAAAGCTCTCACTTTTTCATTACCATCTAATTCTTTAATGAGTTTTCCATGTTGCGCTTCTTTAATGCCTAAATTACTTAATAAAGTAGCGGCATCATTTTCGGCATTCCAGCCGTCCATCTCTGCAAAAAGATTTTCTAATTCGCCGGCTCTTAAACCGTCTTCTTCAGTAAAATCTTCTTTCATATAAATGGCGTCTTTTTCTTTCATAATGGTGTAAAGCTCTTTCCAGCCCATCATTACGGTTTCTAAAACGGTAATTTCATCAAATTCATAGTGATTTTGATTTAAAACTGCCATTCGCTCGCCAGGTGTAAAACTAATCGACCCGCTTGTTGGATCAACCTCACCGGCTAATATTTTCATAAAAGTAGATTTTCCTGCGCCATTTGCGCCTATCACTCCGTAGCAATTCCCTTGCGTAAATTTGAGGTTAACATCCTCAAACAATGTACGTTTCCCAAAACGTAATGATAAATTTGATACTGTAATCATTATTCTTCTTTAATTGCTGCAAAGGTAAGGTTTATGGATTAGAATAAGGAGTTTAAGGTTTAAAATGATGATAAATCAACAAGAACCAATAAATTGAAATTTTTTAAAATCATTTAAATGAAAATAAATCTGCAATTTTAAAAAATGAGTCAAAGCGAAGCAGATACTTTTAAAGAGGAGATTTATAACCAGTGTTTGGCTATTTTGAATACTAAAGAACAAGAGTTTAAAGCCGAAATAGTAAATTTACGAGACGGTATTGCCAATGACTCTAAGAGCAGTATGGGCGATAAATACGAAACCAGCAGAGAAATGATGCAGCAAGAAATTAATCGTCTGGAACAGCAATTGGCAGCAAACAGACAGCAAATTTTTAACTTAAAAGCAGTTCCATTATATTCTAAAAACGATCGTATTATTGCTGGAGATATCGTAAATACCAGCATAGGAAGTTTTTTTATCTCTATAAGTTTAGGCGAAATTAAAATAAAGAATCAAGCTGTTTTTGTCATCTCGCCAGCATCGCCGTTAGGCAAATTATTAATAGGCAAGAAAAAAGGGGATCAGTTTGAAATGAATAAAAACAAAATAGAAATATTGAACTTACATTAACCTATGGAATTTACTTTAACTACACCAGCCTTACTTTTTTCTGCCATTTCCTTATTGCTTTTGGCTTATACCAACAGGTTTTTGGCGCTTTCTAGTATTGTGAGAGGAATGAAAACCCAATATTTGACAACAAAAGATCCCAACCTTCTAGGGCAAATGGCTAACCTTAGAAAACGTATTTTCATTATCAGAAACATGCAGGCTTGTGGTATTGTAAGCTTTTTCTTTTGTGTTTTATGCATGTTTTTAATGTACTATCAATTAATAGAGTTAGCGCAGTATATTTTTGGCTTGTGCCTTTTATTGTTAATGGTGTCACTTTATCTTTCTCTTAGGGAAATTCAAATGTCGGTTACAGCTTTAAAAATGGAATTGAGCGGTTTAAAAGATGAAATAGATAAATCAGAAAGAGAAAATAGGTCTTCTACCAGAAAATTCTTTAGTAAAGTAATTAAATAGTAGAGTGTAAACTGTAATTCTTATTCTAGAGAAACTTTGTTTGCTGGCGGAATTGCCTTTTCACGACCAATTTTGAGGTATTTAAGTACTCCATTTAATTTTTTCGATTCTACTATATAAAGCTCTATATTTTTTTCTGGCACTATTTCTGGACTTTAAGTGAATAACCAAGAATAAAAAATATGGATAAGTTGAAGAAGTTTGAATTGATGGAAAAAATCACCAATGAATTAACTGATTTGAAGCATAGCCAAACAGCTGTGATTCAAAAAATAGGTAAAATTGAGGTGGATAATATAGAGTTGAACAATAAAAAATTAGCTGATAAATTACCAGATATGCACCAAAAAGTAGCCGATATTTTAGATGATATCAGCGAGATTTTATCAAATTTTGATGAAGTGAAAAATGCTTTTGAAAAGAAAAATGATATTGAAGGCTTAAAAGAACAAGAAGCTATCAATAACTTAAAATAAGATTTTTATATTTTATTTCAGAAAAAAAACAGGGCTTAAGGTCCTGTTTTTTTTGTTTAGATTTCTTTCCCTTTCATAGCCTGGGAAACAGCAATATCCATTAACCGCTCTGCAAACGGACGAGTGTATTCATTCAATACATCAATGGTATTTAAAATTGTATCTTTTTGGTTTCCTGCTAAAGCCTCTTTCAACTGAGCAATTAAGGCTAAAGTTTTAACAGTTTCTTCCTCGTTTAAATAGCTGCCGTTCTTATTTAAGAAGC
>JBILPO010000315.1:0-3290 GCA_044373805.1 Pelobium sp. | reverse complement strand
AAATAAAAAATTAACATGTTACACGATCCTAATAGAATTTACATTTTCGATACCACTTTACGCGACGGCGAACAGGTGCCAGGCTGCCAATTGACAACTTCTGAAAAGGTTGAGATTGCACTGCGCTTAGAAGCTTTGGGTGTGGATGTAATTGAAGCAGGATTTCCGGTGTCTAGTCCGGGAGATTTTCAAAGTGTGGTGGAGCTTTCAAAAGCGATAAAAGACCCCATCATTTGTGCCTTAACCAGGGCAAATAAAAATGATATTGATGTGGCTGCGGATTCTCTAAAATATGCAAAAAGACCTCGTATCCATACCGGAATTGGGGCTTCGGATATGCACATCAAATACAAATTTAACAGTACCCGCGAGGATATTTTACAACGCGGCGTAGATGCAGTTAAATATGCCAAGAAATTTGTAGAGGACATTGAATTTTATGCAGAAGACGCCGGTAGAGCAGATAATGCTTTTTTAGCGCAAATGGTTGAAGCGGTAATTGCAGCAGGTGCAACGGTAGTAAATATCCCAGACACCAACGGTTATTGCTTACCCGACCAATATGGGGCTAAAATAAAATACTTAATGGATCATGTGAAAAACATAGATCAGGCTATTATTTCTGTCCACTGCCATAATGATTTGGGTTTAGCTACCGCAAATACCATTGCCGGAATTCAGAATGGTGCCCGCCAAGCAGAATGTACCATTAACGGTATTGGTGAAAGAGCCGGAAATACTTCTTTAGAGGAAGTGGCTATGATTTTAAAAACACATCAATCTTTAAATAAATACAGCAAAATTAATAGCAAGCATTTTTACGAATTAAGTGGAATGGTGAGCCGAATGATGCGTATGCCCGTACAAGCGAATAAGGCTATTGTAGGTAAAAACGCCTTTGCGCATAGTTCGGGTATTCATCAGGATGGGGTTTTAAAACATCGTGAAAACTATGAGATTATAAACCCTGAGGATGTAGGGATAGATCAATCGGCTATTATATTAACTGCCCGAAGTGGTCGCCATGCCTTAAAACACCATTTAGAAAGATTGGGCTATGTAGTAGAAAAAATCAATTTAGATGATGTTTATGAGCGCTTTTTAGTGGTTGCTGATCAGAAAAAAGAAATTAAGGATGATGATTTATTAGCCTTAATGAGTGATGGAACAGAGCGCAATTACAAAGCTGGCGTAACTGTTAAATTATTACAGGTGATGTGTGGCGATCCTTTGATTCCGACATCTATTATTAAACTAGATATTAATGGTAAAATGCATGTGGCAACTTCATCTGGAAACGGACCTGTTGACGCAACTATTAAAGCCATCAATTCTATTTTAGATAAAGAAATATGCATCAAAGAATTTCATATTGATGCGATTGAAGGCGGAAGTGACGATGTAAGTAAGGTGAATATGCGCATTAAATATTTAGACAAAAACTATACGGGTTATGGTTTCAGTACAGATATTGTGCAGGCATCAGCAAATGCGTATTTAGATGCTGTTAATAAATTTATATAAGGTTAGGTTGTTAGGTTTTGGTTGGTTAGTTTGTTAGAGACTTAAAACACGGCATAAAAAACAAATGGTATGTGGGAACACATACCGTGGCGACAAAACGTAGGGATAATCCTCGGATTATCCTTAAAAGACGTTGCATGTTGCGTTAACGATAGCAGCGGATACCGGCCCTCGAGAATAAGGCCTGAGCAGTATGAGCGAATAGCGTGTTAAAACGCCCAAATAAAATAAATTGAGAATGAAACAAACAGATTGCTTCGTTCCTCGCAATGACAAATAAATTGAGGATGAAACAAACAGATTGCTTCGATCCTCGCAATGACATAAAAAATAAAAAAGATGAGCAATACATTATTTGACAAAGTGTGGGATAGCCACGTAGTCCGCAAAATTGAAGGTGGCCCTGATGTGCTTTTTATAGATCGTCATTTGATTCATGAAGTAACTAGTCCGGTTGCATTCTTAGGATTAAAAAGCAGAGGAATTAAGGTTTTATACCCTGAGCGTACTTTTGCTACTGCAGATCATAACACGCCAACCATTAACCAACATTTACCTGTAGAAGATCCACTTTCGGCCAATCAGTTGAAAGCATTAGAATCTAACAGTAATGAATATGGTATTTCTCACTGGGGATTAGGGCATCAAAAAAATGGGATTGTACACGTTGTAGGTCCAGAATATGGCATTACTCAACCAGGTGCAACCATTGTTTGTGGAGATTCTCATACTTCTACTCATGGTGCTTTTGGAGCCATTGCTTTTGGTATTGGAACTTCGGAAGTGGAGATGGTTTTGGCTACCCAATGTATTATGCAGCCTAAGCCTAAGAAAATGAGAATTAATGTGACAGGTTCTTTAGGTTTTGGGGTTACGCCAAAAGATGTGGCTTTATTTATCATTTCTCAACTGACAACTTCTGGCGCTACAGGTTATTTTGTAGAATATGCCGGTGGTGTTTTTGAGCAAATGACCATGGAAGGTAGAATGACAGTTTGTAACCTGAGCATAGAAATGGGAGCCCGAGGCGGAATGATTGCGCCAGATGAAACGACCATTGATTATGTAAAAGGAAGAGAATTTAGCCCTAAAGGCGAGGCTTGGGATAAAGCTTTAGCTTACTATAAAACCTTAAAAACTGATGTTGATGCAGTTTTTGATAAAGAATACACTTTTGATGGTTCTAAAATTGAACCGATGATTACTTACGGAACCAACCCAGGTATGGGCATGGGAATTAGCCAAGATATTCCATCTGCTGATGCCGTTGAAGGTGGCGCAGCAACCTATGCTAAATCTTTAAACTATATGGGTTTTGGCGAAGGTGATGCGATGATTGGAAAAAGCATTGACTTTGTATTTGTTGGAAGTTGTACCAATGGAAGAATTGAAGATTTTAGAGCTTTTGCTTCTATTGTTAAAGGTCGCAAAAAGGCTGAAAATGTTACTGCTTGGTTAGTACCAGGTTCTCATATTGTTGAGGCAAAAATTAAAGAAGAAGGTCTATTAGATATTTTCACTGAGGCTGGTTTTGTTTTACGTCAGCCTGGTTGCTCTGCTTGTTTAGCCATGAATGATGATAAAATTCCAGCTGGAAAATACGCAGTAAGTACTTCAAATAGAAATTTTGAAGGCAGACAAGGACCAGGTTCTAGAACATTATTGGCTAGTCCATTAGTTGCAGCTGCTGCAGCGGTAACAGGAAAAGTAACAGATCCGAGAGAATTAATGGAGGAATTAGTTGGTTAAAAAGTTGGTTAGATGGT
>JBILPO010000314.1:0-3295 GCA_044373805.1 Pelobium sp. | reverse complement strand
AAAGTAGTTTCCCGTTACTGGCATATCTGTAAATGCAGTTCCGTTAGTAGAATATTTAACTACTAATCTCGCATTTCCGGTTCCACCTCCTAAAGCTGTCAATTTGAGTTCAGTAACTCTAAGATATTTTCCTGATGCTGGCTGAACTTTATACTCTACATAAAATGCTGGGTCATACACATTACCAAAAGGGAGTGCCGGAGCTGTTAAAGTTGATCTTAACCTTTGAAATCCGCTAGCATTTGAAATCGCTGTTGCAGTTGTTGAATAGGTATATGCTTCAAGTGTTCCGCCTTGTTCATTTGCCTGAATATTACCGGAAACAGCAACACTCCCAGGTATATTAGAACTACTAGCTGGTTGCCATATTGCAGATGCCACGGTAGCAGATGTTTGCGCAAATGATTTTTGACACATAATAATAAAAGCAAAGGCACACAAAAAAAATGAGTAAAGTAATTTTCTATTCATAAAATAAGTTTTAGTTGGTTTAAAATTTCAATAAAAATCTAATATTAGTATTAGCCATAGATTGCCTAAAAAGATTAAAAAAAATTGAAAGCTCTAATTGGTTTTTAAATAATTTTTAGGGAATATTATTTACTACATAAATAAGAATTTAATTTCTGAATTATAAAAAAAAACTATGCAATCGATAACGGGAACGATGCCGGAAAGGGGATAGAAAAATGGATAAGAAATTCTTAACCATTTTTTAGAATCTTGCGTTTTTGAAGGTCCTTTTACTTCATAAAAGTTAGGGATAATGTCTTATCTACATTGCTAAAAACTAAAATATAAGTCCCCGCTTTTAGTCCACCAACTTCTAATTCTGAGTTCTGAATACCTTTTTGCAATTCCTTTTTAAGAATTAAAGCTCCGGTAAGATTAATGATTTTTAGATGAGCCCCTTCTTTTGTAATTGGGTGCGTTAAATTAAGCTTTGTGGTTACCGGATTTGGGTAAACAATTAGGGCGTCTGAGGTATTATTTTTTACAGAAATAACAGCGCTATATTTTGATTTTCCATCATAATCTGATTGCAAAATTCTATAATACGCTAATTCACAGCTTGCATTTCTATCCACAAAAAAATAATGATGAATTCCGTTGGTGTTTTTACTATTTAAAGTTCCTATGGTTGAAAATTCCGAATTATTGGTCCTTCTTTGAATTTCAAAATTTTTTGTATTCACTTCATTTGTAGTGCTCCAGTTTAAATTCACCGCTTTACCAAACTCATCGGCTTTGCCAGTAAATGAAAGAAAATTTAACGGCAAAGTGCCTGCATCACCAGTTACACCTGTAATAATAACATCTTTTTCTGCCAAATATCTATTCCCACTTGTTGCTGCAACATAAGCATATATTCTTACCGAACAGGTTTTTCCGTTGGGTACCATAATAGCTAAATTATTGAAAGATAAAATTTCGCTCCCTTTAAAATCTCCAGCGCTACTAGATCCATTTAGCAAAATTACAGGATCAGTTTCTGTGGCAGCATAACCAGTAGCATTTGAAGCGTTATAGAGCGTGGTGTTATAATTTGCTAAATTAGAAGGGGTTGAAATGTTATTAGCTGTAGCAAAACCGTCCAAAGAATATCTAGCCACTACCCTTACCGCACCAGATCCTCCACCAACAATTGCCAGAGAGATATCTGTAATCTTGAGATCTTTACCACTTTCTGGAGAAATAGTGTATTCAACATAAGCATTAGGAACTATGGAGGTTGATGGACTTATAGTTGGTAAATAAGTAGAAGAAGCGGCTCTTTGATAGTTTTGATTATGTATTGAAGAACTACCAGTTGCAGGAGCAGTCGCACCAAAGGTAGTTCCATAAGACGTTCCAGCAATAGCAGAACCTAAAGCTTGGTTGGTAGCTAAAACGCTACCGGTAGTAACCGCAGTTTGGTCTGTGAGTAAACTCCAAGTAGCCGTAGCGCTAGTTTGTACAGGCGCAGAAACTATATTTGCCACTATAGAATTTAAATACACTTCTAACAAGGTATAACCTTCTGCATTTCTATTATTTCTATCTGCTGCATTGTTAGGGTTTAAACCATTTGCTGTTTCATAAGTATCAGGCATTCCGTCATGATCTGTATCTGTTGGCGGAGTAGTTGAAACTAAAGTGGGCCAAGCATTAACGGTTTGCGCATAAGGGGTGCCATGAGGAAAACCTCCCTGAACATCAATTATTTTTCCGGTATTGTTTTTAACATCATTAATAATGCGTTGATCTAAAGTATCTCTTTCTGGCAAAATTGCACCTGCACCAGCCAGTACATCTAAATAAGCTTGACTAGCATTCGTTTCACTGACTAAAGCGGGAAGGCTAAATGGAACCAAAACTTTTGAAAATACGGTATCACTCATTAATCCACTTTTCATGGTTACGCCTTTCCAATTGGAAGCCGTATTGATAGAGGAGCCAGTCATGTAATTCCCAGTTAAATAATACTTTGCATAATTGTGAGGTGGTGCAGTAGTTGAATAATCTACACCAACAAATTGATAAGGTCTACTTGTATTATTCGGTCCTCTTTTATAATAATTGTTTACGATATTATAAAACCCACCTTCACCGCCGTAAACGTTATTAATGCCCCAATCAAATATTACATTGTTTCTAAAATCACAGGTATCTGCAATACCATTATAGGCCCCAGAAAACCTTGGCATTCTATTTTTGCAATGAGCAATTAAATTGTGATGAAAAGACGCTTTTCTCCCTCCCCAAATGCCTCCATATCCATGCTGTTGATAGTCAGTATCTCCGGCCTCAAAATGGTAAGAATAATTTAGAGGTTCAGATATTATATTCCATTGTAATGTTACGCTGTCTCCTCTATAAACTGTTAATGCTTCATCAGAACTCCAGCTTATAGAACAATGATCTATAATAATATTTTTGTTTCCAAGATTACCCAAGGCATCATCTCCGCCACTACCATCTACCTTTCCTTTATTTTGGTTTTTATCTCCCATTCTACATCTGATATACCTCATCACCACATTGTCTCCACTAATTACCACCGGATAATCTGCTAGGCAAATTCCACCGCCCGGAGCGGTTTGCCCGGCTATAGTGGTGTTGGCCTTAATAGTTAGCTTTGAAGTAAGATGTATTGTTCCAGAAATCCTAAAAACAATGGTACGATAAGCTGCTGTCGCAGATAACGCATAGCGCAAACTCCCCGGACTGTTTAAATCACCTAAATTAGTGACTTCAAACACCGTAGTGGCAATAGCAGCTGTTCCTCTACCGCCTGTGGTGAGCGCTCCAGCGC
>JBILPO010000311.1:0-3296 GCA_044373805.1 Pelobium sp. | reverse complement strand
GTCTAAAAATAATCATGGTACTTGTTTTACCATGCAAGTAGCGTCTTTTGCAAAGCTCACCAACAACCAACAGCTTTTAGATTTCTGTATAAACAGATACAAAACAGTTTTATTGCCAACTCAAATGGCAGAAAACGGAAGTTTCCCATTAGAAATGGCTCGAACAAAACCTTATGGTTATTCTCTTTTTAATTTGGATGCCATGAGCACCTTATGCCAAATACTTTCTACTCCACAAGATAACTTATGGATGTTTAAAACTGCTGATGGAAAGTCAATTAAAAAAGGAATAGATTTTATTTACCCATTTATAGCCGATAAAAGTAAGTGGGAATTAAAAGCCGATGTAATGTATTGGGAAAATTGGCCTGTAGCGCAACCAGCACTTTTATTTGGAGCAAATGCTTATCAAGAAAATAGCTGGTTTTTAACCTGGAAAAAATTAGATCATCAGCCCAAAGTAGCCGAAGTGATTAGAAACTTACCAGTAAAATATCCTTTAATTTGGATCAATTAATTTAAAAAATATCATTCTATGATTAACTCTATTAACTCAAAAAGCATCGTCTTCATGCTTGTATTTTCTTTTTTTACTATTGGTTTTTCTTTTGGTCAAAAACCTAATCCTAAAAAAGTATTGAAACATGCGGAGCAGCAAACAAATTTAATGCTGAGCGAAATTCAAAAAGCAGATGATAAAAACGGAACTTTAGTTTCTCCCCGAACGTTAGAAAATGGAGAACTTAAGTTAGTGGCCTCTAAAGATTGGACAAGTGGTTTCTTCCCCGGCCAATTATGGTATTTATTTGAGCTCACAAAAAATGAAAAGTGGAAAAACGAAGCCCTAAAATTTACTGCTAAAATTGAACAAGAAAAGCTAAACGGTAAAACCCACGATATGGGCTTTAAGGTTTATTGTAGTTTTGGAAATGGCTATCGTTTAACAAAAGACAATAATTATAAAGAGGTAATTATACAATCGGCTAAAACCTTAGCTACTCGTTTTAACCCTGTGGTAGGTGCTATCAGATCTTGGGATCATAATGCTGATAAATGGGATTTTCCAGTTATTATAGATAATATGTTAAACCTCGAATTACTTTTTGAGGCTACAAAACTTACCGGAGATTCTACCTTTTATAAAATTGCTGTAAGTCATGCCAATACTACTTTAAAAAATCATTTCAGACCAGATTTTAGTACATGGCATGTCATAGGTTATAACCCTAAAACTGGCGAAGTAGTAAAAAAGAATACTCACCAAGGATACTCAGATGCTTCAGCATGGGCCCGTGGAATGGGTTGGGCGCTTTATGGCTATACCATGTGCTATCGCGAAACTAAAGATCCAAAATATTTAGAACAGGCAAAAAATATTGAGAATTTCATATTTAGCCATAAAAACATGCCTTCAGATGTAGTTCCTTTCTGGGATTTTGATGCATCAAAAATTCCGCAAGAACCCAAAGATGTTTCTGCCGCGGCCATATATGCATCGGCTTTGTATGAGTTAAGTGCTTATGCCAACACCAAGAATTATATCGCAAAAGCAAATAAAATTATGAAAAGCATCAGCAAGAAATATAGTGCTGCTTTGGGAGAAAAAAGAGGATTTATTTTAGATCATAGCACAGGTTCTAAACCTCACAATGGCGAGATAGATGTGCCCTTAAGCTATGCAGATTATTACTATTTAGAGGCCTTATTAAGGTATAACAATATTAAAAACCAGCAACCTGTAATTCAATAAAATGAATAAATTAACCTCATCAGCCTTTTTATTAAGTTTTCTGTTTTTTCTAAGCGCTAATTTATTAGCTAAAGATTATATGGTTGCCTCGGCTATAGAAATTAATGCTTTAAATTTGGCGCCAGGCGATAAAGTACTCCTTAAACAGGGGGATTGGAAAGATCAAAAAATTACATTTAAAGGTAAAGGAACACAAAAACAGCCTATTTATTTGGTAAGTTCAACAGCCAGTTCCATTCTTTTATCAGGAAACTCTAGTTTAAAAATTGATGGAGAATGGTTAGTGGTAGATGGTTTGGCTTTCGCCGATGGGTATTCTGATAAAGAAGATGTGATTGTCTTTACAAAAAACACATTAAATAGCCGCTTAACCAATAGCAGTATTTTAAATTATAATCATCCCGATAAAAGCTTTGATTATAAGTGGATTTCTTTAAATGGAGCAAATAATAGGGTAGACCATTGTTCTTTAATAGGTAAAACAAATCAGGGAACTACACTGGTAGTTTGGCTTTCAGAAAAACCAAATTATCATCAAATAGATCATAATTATTTTGGACCTCGTCCAGCTTTAGGTGTAAATGGAGGCGAAACCATCAGAATTGGAACCAGCCAATGGTCTATGTATGATTCTTATACTAAAATTGAGTACAATATTTTTGATAAATGTGATGGCGAAGCAGAAATTATTTCTATAAAATCTGGCCACAACCAAATCAATAATAATTTATTTTATGAGTGCGATGGTACGGTTACTTTTAGGCATGGTAACAACTCTGAAGTTGCGAATAATTACTTTATTGGTAACGGTAAAAAGAATACAGGCGGAATTAGAATCATTGGTGAAAATCAAAATGTGCATGATAACTATTTACAAGGCTTAACCGGTACAGGTTTAAGAGCAGCTATTTCTGTAATGAATGGATTAGAGAATCCTAAACTAAACGAATATTTTCCAGTTAAAAATGCAAATATTCAGAACAATGTAATTGTTAATTGTATAGAAGCTTTTGCGCTGGGTGCCGGCAAAAACAACACAAGAATAATGCCTCCAACAAATTTAACGGTAAGTAATAATTACATTATTAATTCAAAAATATTGTGGAATTTAGAAGATCAACCTATTAAATCAATAGTGACAAATAACTATGTAAAAGGAGGTGCTGTAGTTGATGGTTTTGCGCAAATGGTTGAAGAGTTTGTGGTTACCAATGAAAATCTAATAAGACAAAAAAGTAAACAGCAATCTCCTTTTTGGCTAACAGAGTTTATAGGACCAAGATGGGCAAAAAATAAATTTGAGGCAGTAGTGCGGTAGTTTTGGCAAAACAATTGTTATTATACATTTTTTTTATTTAGGATAGCTTCACGGTTATCCTTTTTTATTTTAAAACAATATTCTTCCTCACTTATTTAACGCTATCTGAAGCGGTTTGTCTTAAAAATTAAACTGTAGTTTTCTAAGCATATTAAACTTGTTTTAACATCAATAATGCTTCGTTTAAATTTTTTTATAACTCAAGTCTCAAAGTATCATCTTCTTTTA
>JBILPO010000312.1:0-3296 GCA_044373805.1 Pelobium sp. | reverse complement strand
GGGCTCTTTATCTAAAAGGTAAGCTATTGCATTTCCTGCTTTTTTAGGAAACTTGTATGACTTTACTCTAGGAATTTTCCAAAATTGAGAGTTAGCTAAAGACACAACTCCTAATGAATCTTTAGGCATATCATCGGCTTTTTTCTTTTTAATTTTAGCTAATCTGGTATCTTTAAAAAAAGGCTTAATTAAGAACGCGGCAAACTGATTATCAAAAGAGAAATCAAAACTACCTGCTCTCTGATAATTAAAAAGTGTATTTGTTTTTAAGTTTTTGATGAATAAATTATTGTCGCCTTCTTGAGGTGTCACCGCATAAGCAACATATTTGCCATCGTTACTTATTTTTTCTCCGTTAATAGATTGCCAACTGTCATAAACAGTATGATCTAAAGGTTTTTTTTGAGCGAATGTTAAGAAAGTAGAGAAAATAATTCCCCCTAATAGTAAGATTTTACGCATAGCTAATTTTAATTTTTAAATATCAGCAATTGTGATTTTAAAAGCTAAATAAGTACGAAAATATTACAATTTAAGGTGCGTAATAAACTATCTCCTTTTAGACTTTTCCCAAGCAGCAGATTGTTTCCCTTTAAAATATCTGATTGCGCCAGCCATAGCCGCATAATTCATCATCGAAAAATAAAAGGGAATAAATAAAACTTTAACTTTTATCTTTTTGCTTTCTAATAAGTAGCCCAAAATAGAAGCCGTATAAAATATAATTTGCCCCAATAATATGATTTGATAAATCCATAAATGAGGGTTTTGAATGCAAATGATTGTATTTAATAATAAAACCAAAAGCATTAACCAGGGCGTAATGGCCCACCTTAATACTCGGTGGCTAATGTATTGAAAAGTGAGAATAGGGTTATAAAACGGATTGGCAGATTTTTTTAATCTTAAGATAGATTGTATGCCACCAGCTGCAATTCTCACCTTTCTTTTTAATTCTTCTTTGCTATCTGCAGAGGCGGTTTCCATGGCATAAGCGGCGGGTTCATAAGCAATTAAATAACCTTTTTCTGCAATGCGCATGGCAATCATATGATCATCTATGATGGTGTCTGATTCTACTGGCTGGTATAAGTTGGTTCTGATACTAAATAACTCGCCGGCAGCACCTACATTAGAATATAACTCGTAATCCCATTTCTTTAATGCTGATTCATATTTCCAATAAAAACCTTCTCCTGCTGCACTTGCATCTGCTACTTGATCTACCATAATGCGTTTTTCGCCTGCAACAGCACCTACTTTTGGGTTTTGGTAATGTTTTACCAATTCTTTAATAGCCAATGTATTTAAAAAAGTATTGGCATCGGTAAAAACGGTAATCTCTCCTTTTATATAAGGAATGGCTCTTTTGATGGCTGCCATTTTTCCGGCTCTTACATTTTCATGTAACAGCTCAATATCTTTAAATGCTTCAATAAACTCAGGAGTTCTATCAGAAGATCCATCGGTTATAAAAATAATTTGTATTTTCTCTTTAGGATAATCTAAGGCTAAGCAGTTTTCTACTTTTTCTTTGATGAGATCTTCTTCATTAAAAGCGGCAATTAATAAAGTAACGGAAGGTAGGGGAGCATTAGCATGAAATATAAACGGACTTTTAAAAAGTCTTTTTACTCTTATGATTAAATATAACAATACGCCATAACCTAAGAATGTATAAAAGATTAAAAAAAGACAGATCCAGAAAAGTATAATCATCATTAATTAATTTTAAAGCCTAAAGATTTGCTGTTTTTGTTGTGCGTAAAGTTCCATATCAAGGCTTTAAAAACCCATTTAATTAAGTCTGATCTGCCATTTTTTGCGTAAGTATAAATCATTTTTGGGCAAGCAACTAAGGTATAATAAAGACTGAAAAATAGGGTGTTTAATAAACTAGTGTTTTTTCTGATAAATAGCATTCTGTTTCTAGTTAAAAAGTAGGTTTTTATGGCACTTTCTTTCCCTACAGAAATAGATTCTTTATGATATATAAAAGTTTTTCCGGTAAAATTGATGGTTTTACCCAAGCGTTTAAATTTTTCGCACCAATCTAATTCCTCGTAATACAAGAAATAGTTTTCTTCCATTAAGCCGGCTTTTAGTAAATCATCTCTTCGGCACATCACAGCTGCGCCATGGCAAAAACCAGTTTCGTAACTTAAACCATCATACTGACCCTTGTTTTTTTCAAACTGCCCAATTTGAGAATTTCTGGCAGTAAGGTAGTTTAATGGTGTATAGCCGGCATACTGCACCATACTTTTATCATCATCATAGATAATTAAGGGAGAAAGTAAGCCCATATTGGGTTGTGCATAAAATTCGGCTACCATAGTTTCTAAACAATCAGCCGGAACTTCGGTATCATTGTTTAATAAGAAAATAAAATTTCCTTTGGCAACTTTTATTCCTAAATTGTTGCCGCCAGCGAAACCTAAGTTTACTTCTGAACGAATAAAGACTAGGTTGGGTATTATTTTTTTGAAATCAGCTTCGTGATTAACATTACTAGCATTATCTACTAAAATAATTTCTATTTCATCTTTATAACTTTTGTTTAGAGATAATAGCAATTCAATAGTAGCTTTAGGCTGATTGAAATTTACCGTAATTATTGAAACTGAATTCATAAGTTGGACTGAATGTTTTACAAGAGCAAAATAAAGTAAATTGTTAACAGATAAGAAAATATTTGATGATTTGGATAGCTTCTCTCTAATAGATCAGAAGCAGTTAACGTTAGATGAGAAATTAAATGAACTAATTAACCTATTAAATAATAGTGAGATTGATTCTGAAAACGTTAAACAAATACAAAGTAAATTTAATAATGCTATCAGTAAAAAATTAAGTCATGCAGATTTAATTGCCGAATTTAAGAAAGTAGATGACGTGGATTTATCTCGTTTAGAAAAACTAGATAGAATTGAAATGCTTTTGAACTCTAATTACATTGACACCAAAGCTGTGAAATCTTTTGCTTTTAGGCGCTTTATAGAAATGATAGTGCCTGTTTTTATCGGAATTGTGATGCTTACTTTGGGTTTTGCGATGATTATTTTACCAGCGCCTAAATATTTTGAGATGTTTACCATATTTCATTTCACTTTAAATGATGGATTTACGTTGATGGATTTAATCTCTTTAATTATTATCTTATCAGGTATATTTGTAGCTATAAAATCATACTTTAAATTTGCTAATCATCGATAAACCGTGGGAAGAAAAATTTTACTTGTAGACGATGAGTTGTTACAGTTACTTTTAATGGAAAAACTTCTTAAAAATGTAGG
>JBILPO010000313.1:0-3296 GCA_044373805.1 Pelobium sp. | reverse complement strand
ACCCGCTGTATAATACTATAGTCAATTTTGATAAATTATGCAGCGGTTTAATAGTTTATTAAGGTGTTTACATTTTCGTAAATCAACAAGGAATGTTATCCGAAGGCACAGAAATAAAAATTTTATTTATTGATACCGTTTAATTCACATTCCTTTTAACCGTACAATTTTGAGAGTTTAACAAAAAAAACCTAACTACTTACAAATAAAGTAATTAGGGTTTAATTTGGCGGAGAAAGAGGGATTCGAACCCTCGGTACCGTTGCCAGTACACCAGCTTTCCAAGCTGGCTCATTCGACCACTCTGACATCTCTCCGGATTTTGAATGGGCTGCAAAAATAAGTTTTAGAAAGTACAATCCGAACTATTTTAAAATTTAATTATTACTGATTCCCGCCAACGCTAAGAATTAATTGTTCCTTTACATTCATAAAATCAAAATATGAAATACGAAGCTTATTTATTCGACCTTAACGGCACCATTATAGACGATATGCAATTTCATGCCAGAGCATGGTATGATATATTAACTAATGATCTCAAGTCTGAAATCACTTTTGAGGAAACCATTTTACAGATGTATGGCAAAAACTCTGAGCTATTGGAGCGTGTTTTTGGAAAAGGATATTTCACCCAACAAACAATGGATGAGCTATCTATGGAAAAAGAGTTAAGATACCAAGCTGCATTTAAACCGCATTTAAAACTAATTGACGGCTTAGGCGAATTCTTAGAGAAGTCACATGCCAAAGGCATAAAAATGGCCATTGGTTCTGCTGCCATTCCTTTTAATATTGATTTTGTTTTAGATAATTTAAATATCAGAAAGTATTTTCCGGTAATAGTAAGTGCAAATGATGTTATTTTAAGCAAGCCTCACCCAGAAACTTTTACCAAAGGAGCCGAGTTGCTAAATGTAGAATATGCCAAATGTTTAGTATTTGAGGATGCCCCAAAAGGTATTGAAGCAGCTCAAAATGCAGGTATGCAAAGCATAGCGCTCACCACTTTGCACCAGCCAGAAGATTTTGTGCAATATCCCAATATTTTAAAATTTATTACTGATTACCAAGGTTTAGACTTGCTTTAAATGATTAAATTTTTGAAAAGCAAGGAAAGTAGTACTATCTCCCGGTAGTCCCGCCCTCTGCATTAGTCCCCAATGAAAAATTGGGGCGCTGCCGTTGCCGGTCGGGTTTATTTTATCTAGGATATTGCTAAGAAATAAAGCATTTAATACATAATTATTAACAACAAGATGCAGATGCTTCATCAGATTGATTAGAACTAAATGGTATTTTACCACCACAACCCTCAAAAATTCCGTAATGGGTTTCCCAAGTGCCATAAAAATCAAAAGCATCACGGTAACGGGTATCAAATAACATTTTATAAGTGTTGCCACAAACAGGCATTACTTTCCCTTTTGGGAAGTGGTGGTGATCATCTAAATCAAAAGCATATGCAGCATCAGTTATGTTTCCTTTATAAGCCACAGCTTGTCCATAATCTTCACAATCACTTCCTAAACCATCAATTTTAAATAGTCTGTAGGTTACAGAAAAAACTTTAATAGCACCCATTAAGTCTTCAATTTCTTGATTACTTACGCTGATGGCTTTATTTTCAACCACTCTGGGGTCAGTAAAACCAGCTATTTTGGCATAGTTTAAAAAGTCATTCCAATATAAAGCACCACTTAAACATTCGCCCCAAAGAATTGGATTATTTTGTAAATTTTTCGGAAAACGCCTATCGGCATAAACGTCAGAAAAGTACATTTCACCACCTTTTTTTAATAGTTTAAAGGCATCATCCAATACTTTTTGTTTATCTTTAGCCAAGTTAATCACACAATTAGAAATAATTAAATCGAAACTTTCTGGTTCAAAATTTAATTCATCTAAATGCTCAATATTTCCTTTTGTAAAAGTGACATTAGATTTTTGGTAGCCAAATTTTTCTCTATGATACTCTAAATGTTTATCTGCAACAGCTAGTTGTTCATCGGTCATATCAACTCCAACAACAGCTCCATTTTCGCCAACTAATTGTGCGGCAATGTAGCAATCTCTACCACTGCCAGATCCTAAATCTAAAATGCGTAAACCTTCTAATTGGTTTGGAATGGTTAATCCGCAACCGTAATATTTGGCATGCACTTCATCATGGATATTTCTTAAAGCCTCCATAATATGCTTCGGAGGAGCATTTAAAGTGCAGCAGGCATTGGTTTTTAAATCAGAAGTTTGTTGTAGTTCTTTACCATAGTAATTCTGAACCTCTTCGTGAATAGTATTTGACATCTTTTAATTGATTTAATATTTTTTAACCGCGGAGATTTTATTTTTTACCACGGAGAGCACAGAGATTTAAAATGTGTTATCTGATATTTCTTTCCACCCAGCTTCGTGTACTTTGCGCTCTCTGTGGTTTGAATTTCTTTACCACAGAGTTCTCAGAGGGAACAGAGATTTAAAATATGATACTCTTTGCGCTCTTTGTAGTTTAATTCTTCCACTTTCTTAGTGTTCTATATGGCTAAAAATTCACAATTCCCTATACAATTTCCCCTCCACAACTACTTCCTGCACCTGCAGTACAGCCATAGCAATGGTTATTGGTGATTATTTTTCTATTCATAATTTCTTCTAAATCAAAATCATTGATGTGTTTCGCCTTACCGGTAAATTTTAGGTCAAGCATTTGGTTAAAATCACAATCATATAGATACCCATCCCAGCTAATGCTAATAGTATTTTTACACATTAATCCTTCTAAAGTAGCCAGATTAAAAGCTTCTACCAGTTTTTGCATGTATTCTAAGTATTTGCCAGTATCCAATAGATAATCTAAAAACCTGCTGATGGGTAAATTGGTAATCGCATATAAATTATTAAAAACAATGTCGAATTTTCTTTTCAATTGTCTTTTAAATTCACTTTCCAGCGATGCCTGGTCTCCAGGTAAAAAAGCTCCTGATGGATTGAAAACTAAATCAAGAATCAATCCTGAGCCTTCTTGTCCGTAACCCACGGCGTTGAGCATTTGCAATGCAGATATAGAATCTTCAAATACGCCATCTCCACGTTGTGCATCAGTTCTTGCGGCAGAGAAATGAGGTAAAGAAGAAACTACAAATACTTTATTGGCTGCAAAAAACTCAGGTAAATCAGCATATTTTTTGTTCGCTTTAATGATGGTTAAATTACATCGCACAATTACTTTTACTCTTGCTTGGGTGCATTCTTTTACAAACCATCTGAAATGGGCATTCATTTCTGGTGCACCACCT
>JBILPO010000310.1:0-3301 GCA_044373805.1 Pelobium sp. | reverse complement strand
TAGATAAAGAGCCCGCAGATACCAGCAAGAAAAAAGCCACCGTAAAAAAAGATGATGCAGATTTCTTATTTGCTGATGAACCTGTATCTGCCTCAGCAAAAGAAGGAAATTCATTAATTTTAAGAGATCTTAAATCGCAATCAGAAATTACCTTTAAAGCGGTAACTGAATATGAATTTAGTGAAAACGGAAAATTTTTATTGTTTGCTACTACTGCTATCAAAAAAGATTCAACTCTAAAAGCAGGTACTTTTCTATACAATTTAGAAAAAAAACAAACCACCAGCCTTACCACCGGAAAAGGTGTTTATAAGAATTTAATTTTTGATGAGGAAGGAAATCAAATTGCCTTTACAGCAGATAAAACTCCCGAAAAAGCCCTTGTAAAAATCCCAAAACTATACTACTATAACTTCAAAACCGATTCGGCGACTGTAATTGCTCAGGAAAGCACTCAAGGTATGCCAAAAAAATTCAGCGTAAGTGAAAACGGAAGACTTTATTTTAGTAAAGATGGCGCAAGATTATTTTTTGGTACCGCTCCTATTCTTAGTCCAAAAGACACCACAATTGTAGATTTTGAAGTGGCCAAACTAGATATCTGGAACTACAAAGACGAGGAATTACAGCCTATGCAATTGGCTAATTTAAATAGAGAATTAAAGAAAAGTTATTTAGCAATGTACTTGCCTGCACAAAGCAATAAAATAATGCAATTAGCTACAGAAGAACTATCTGATGTGTTTTTACCACAAGACGGCTTAGGCAATTATGCTTTAGGTGTAACCGATTTTGGAAACAGAATTGCAATGCAATGGCAGGGTTCTACCTTAGAATCTGCTTACTTAATTTCTTTGGCTGATGGGAGTAAAAAAACCATCAATCTCAACAAAAATGTTTCTAGATATGCTTTATCGCCAAAAGGAAATTATGTGGTTTGGTTTGATAAAGAAGGTCAAAGCTGGTATAGCTTTAACATTAACACAGCCCAAACAGTAAAATTAGAAACCCCTAATCCAATTAAGTTTGGAGAAGAAGATAATGATGTTCCAGACTTCGCCAATCCTTATGGTTTAGCGACTTGGACAGATAATGATCAACAAGTTTTAATTTACGATCGTTATGACATTTGGACCTTTGATCCGTCTACAGGAACAGGAAAAAACATCACTAACGGATTTGGAAGAAGTAATTTACTTACTTTTCGTTATGCAAATCCAGATCCTGAAAAGAAAAGCATCTCTGTAAAAGAAACCATTTGGTTAAGTACTTTAAACAACGTAAACAAGCAAAAGGGTTGGTTTAAAAAAAATATGGCTGATACTAAAAACCCTGAAAAAGTGATTTTAACCACTTACAATTTTAGTGCTCCAAAAAAAGCCCAAAACGCAGATATATTTATTTACAGTAAATCAAACTACCAAGCTTCACCAGATTTGTATGTTTCTTCAAACTTCATTAAAGAAACCAAATTGAGTGAAATTAATATTCAACAGAAAAACTACAATTGGGGAACTGCCGAATTAGTAAAATGGACAACACCAAAAGGTTATCAATCTGAAGGTATTTTATACAAACCAGAAAATTTTGATGCCAATAAAAAATACCCAATGATTGTTTATTTCTATGAAAAACTATCAGATGGATTATACAGCTATCAAGCACCAGCGCCAACCCCATCTCGCTTAAACATTTCGTTTTTTGTGAGTAATGGTTACCTAGTTTTTGCTCCAGATATTTCTTATGAAATTGGCTATCCGGGTAAATCTGCAGAAGAATTTATTAACTCTGGTGTAGAAGAATTAAAGAAAAACACTTGGGTTGATGGCACAAAAATAGGTTTACAAGGCCAAAGCTGGGGTGGATATCAAATTGCGCATTTAATTACCCGTACAAATATGTACGCTGCTGCTTGGGCAGGCGCTCCGGTGGCCAACATGACGTCAGCTTATGGTGGTATTCGTTGGACATCAGGTTTAAACCGTCAGTTTCAATATGAAAAAACTCAAAGCAGAATTGGTGCTACACTTTGGGAAAAACCAGAATTATATATAGAAAATTCGCCCTTATTTCATTTCCCTAAAGTGCAAACTCCGGTAGTAATTATGGCAAATGATGGCGACGGTTCTGTGCCTTGGTACCAAGGAATTGAAATGTTTACAGGCTTGCGCCGATTAGGAAAACCTGTTTGGATGTTGAATTACAATGGCGATGACCATAATTTAGTATTACGTCAAAACAGAAAAGACATTCAAATAAGAGAACAACAATTTTTTGATCACTTTTTAAAAGGTGCACCACAACCCGTTTGGATGGCTAAAGGTGTACCAGCAACAGAAAAAGGTAAGAACTGGGGTTTTGATTTGGTGACAGATAAATAGACTTTTATATTTTTTAAGTTGCAAAAGCGGAGTTTGAAAATTATCAGGCTCCGCTTTTGTTTTTTAGCATTTAAAGACGTTAATTTAATCGATAATCAATTAATATGTCCTCTTCGCTTATTCATCAAATAGATTGGAAACAATTTTGCCAGAAAAAAATAACTGACAGAACTTTTGGGTTTTCTGTAGTTGATGAAATCATTGGCTCAGATTTAGTAGCCCAAAATTGGGAGACTTTAGGTTTTTCTTTTGAAGATCGACCAATTAGAATGGTAAAAGTTGGGAGCGGAAAAATAAAAATTTTACTGTGGAGCCAAATGCATGGGGACGAACCTACAGCTACCGCTGCCATATTTGACCTTCTTAATTTCTTTACAGACGCTAGTCATCATCAAGACCTCATTAACCATATTTTATCTTCATGTACTTTATATTTCATTCCAGTAATTAATCCTGATGGAATGGAAAAATTCACCAGAAGAAATGCTCAGCAGATTGACATCAACAGAGATTTTTTAGCTCAACAATCGCCAGAAGGAAAAATCCTCAGAATAATTAAAGAAAAAATAAAACCAGATTTTGCTTTTAACCTTCATGATCAGGATTCTTTATACAGCATCCCAAAATCAAAAAAAACAGTAGCCATTTCCTTATTAGCCCCAGTATTTGATGAAACTTTAGCCGTAAATTGGAACAGAGAGCAAGCCATAAAGGTGATCATTTGTATAAATGAAACCTTACAAGAGCTTGCTCCACAACAAATAGGTCGCTTTAATGATGAATTTGAACCACGGGCATTTGGAGATAATTTCCAAAAAACTGGCGCAGCAACTATCCTCATAGAATCTGGAGCACTTATAAATGATCCAGAAAAGCAAGACATCAGAAAATTTAATTTTTACGCTCTTTTATCGGCTTTA